>NZ_JBALNY010000142.1:21325-24690 GCF_036962145.1 Bacillus sp. JJ1764
GTGCCGTCCGATTTAAGCCCGATTGTATGCCAGTCACCTGCCGCGACCACCACAATATCGTGCCAACTACTTATATTGCATTCACCATCCTTATTTCGGCCTGCTGCAACTACAGTACCATCCGATTTAAGTCCAATGGTCCTACGCCAACCCGTCGCAACCGCTACAATATTGCGCCATTCGTTTACATCACATTGGTTATGCTTATTCCAACCCGCAGCCGCCAATGTACTGTCGGATTTAAGGCCGATTGTATGAGAGTTACCCGTGTTTGTAGCCATATGAACATTACCAGCCGAGACTGCCACAATATTTCGCCAGCCACTTATACCACATTGACCATATTTATTATCACCCACAGCCGTAACTGTGCCGTCCGATTTAAGCCCAACGGTATGACGACGACCTGCCGCTATAGTATTTTTAGGCCAGCGCTTTATCTTTAGTACCGGTTCTTTCGGAGAAAAATAATCCATGTTTTACCCCCTTTACACAAACCCTATTTTATTATTTATCTCTTTAGCCTGTTATGCTTGCAGTTAACTTCTGTACTATAAATTTTATCATTCCTCTTTATTCAGACAAGTTTAAAAGAGCCAAAATGAAAGAAACGTCTGCTTATAGAAGCACACGTTTTTTTGAATTCTTTTAAATGGTTTAATTTTGATCAAGAATCCTATTTTTTTTGTTAAATGTTTTTAAGAAAGGTATCGAGTAAAAAATCTTAAAATGTGCTTCTTTTTTACAAAGGGAGCATTTGCTATTAAGGTTTTCAACTTTCACCACATGAGGAACATCAAGCCGGTTGAGAGCATCCTTTAAGTGACTTTTACAAATTAACACTTTTACAACCTTCTTTCATCTAATTCTTAATGCAATTTCGAATCATGAATAAAAGTGTTGTTTTATTCCATTATTTGTACTTCACAACGCTTATTTAAAGGGCATTTCACACATTGATTAAATAAATTTATCTTTTTGTATCTGTTTGGCTTTTGAATCCAATCCTTAATAAATTCAAGATAATGCAATCCTTTAGAGATTTCTTGCTCGGTTGGGTAAAATATGTATTTTTTCCCTTCTATTAGACTGATCATCTCAATCCTTTCGGGAAGTGCACCAAATGCTTGATGTGAAAAAACGGTAGATAAATATTGATATAGCATAATCCATTCTTCATCACAATCAAGTAAATATTTTTTTAAAATATATGTTTTCTTCGACCATTCAGCTACTTCAAATGTTAAAGATATGGTTGTTTCTAACTCCTTAATATAGGTTTGTACTTTTTCATATAGGAATAATGGAGGAAGAGTAGTCTCATGGGATGATAGTAATATAAGTAAATGGTCGGTAATTTTTGATAGAACAATATAATATTGGATTTTATTTTCAAACATGTTTATATGTATAGACTTCCAATTTTGTTCGATTAACTTTAATAAACCTACAGTATTTTGATCTTTATTGGAAAGCTGATAATAATCTTTTACGATGTTATTGATTGCCTTTTGAACCTCTACTCTCCAATGAACATGGGAACTCGTTTTACTTAAAATATATTGATTATAAAATCTGTAAGGACAACTAATGAAAGCTTCCAAATGGTAATCAGTAAGAGTTTTTATCGAAACTTCAACACTTTTATTTAACATTGGAATACTCTCCTTTTGGATGTACTAACATTAATTGATAATCATTATCAATTTCTAATTCAAATTATAATTGAAAATGATTATCAATGTCAATACTAAAAAGAGGCTATTCACACATTGTAGAGCCTATCTAACAATGTTGAATAGCACTATTAGTAACTTCTTACGTTTTACTTATTGCTTTCCGTACTGCCGGAGCAATTTCCGTAGCTAACACCTCAATACTCTCTGCAACTTTCTTAAATGGAATTCCACCAATATCCATTTGAACAAGGAATCGTTGATGTCCGAAAAGCTCGTGTTGGCGCAGGATTTTTTCTATTATTTGTTGAGGACTGCCAACAAATAAGGCAGTTTCCGGCCTTGTCTTTTGTTCAAAATCTTCCCTTGATAAACGGAAGCTCATTCCTCGCTGACGATTCACATACTCCCAGTAATTTAGATAATAAGGATAAAACTCGTCTTTGGCTTGTTGGCTGGTCTTAGAAAAATATCCATGACCGGTTACAGCGACTTTGAGATCTTCAAATGCATATCCAGCATCTAAACCTGTTTTACGATATAGCTCAACCAGCGGCTTAAACCGTATAGGATCACCGTCAAGAATAACAATGGCCATCCCGACCCCTAACCTGCCAGCTCGAGCTGCGCTCTCTGGGGTTCCCCCAACTCCTACCCAAATAGGTAGAGCTTTTTGCAAAGGTCTTGGGGCAATAACAGCATCTTTCAATGCTGGTCGAAATTGACCTTTCCATGTAATTCTATCGTTCTTGTTCAACTTTAAAAATAGTTCCATATGTTCCGAGAACAAAGCATCGTAGTCCTTTAGTTCATAACCGAATAGAGGAAAGGATTCCACAAACGCTCCACGGCCTGCAATAATTTCTGCTCTACCCTCCGAAAGAATGTCTAATGTAGCAAAATCTTCAAAGAGGCGAACCGGGTCAACTGTACTTAATACGGTTGTTGCGCTTGTTAACCTCATTCTTTTAGTTATTTGTGCAATGGCAGCTAATACTACTTGAGGTGCGGAGGTAGCATAATCCAGCCGATGATGTTCCCCGATGCCAAACACATCTAGCCCTGCATCTTCCGCAAGTTTGGCTGCTTCAATGATTTCCTTCATTCTTTGCTGAGTGCTGATGGTCTTTCCTGTATGAGGATCTGGACAAATATCCCCAAGAGTATATAGCCCAATTTCTATTCCTGATTTATTACTTCCCTCTTCTATTTCCATAGCCAGTAATTCCTCCAGCCAAGATAATAACTAAGCTTTTTTTGAACGAAACAGTACGTTATCTAAAGCTAAGAAAGATTTGTTTGTTATTGCAAGATATGCGGCAATGGCTAAAAATGACAAATCCAATTCATAACCTGCCATTTGCCCATTCCCCATTAAACCAACGGAAAGTTTTACTTTTAGAATGGCTCCAATCATTAATACTACATACAAAGCAGATACATATCTGGTAGCAAAACCAATAATTAATGCAATACCGCCAATAATCTCAATCAATGCAACTGCATAGGCCATAAATCCAGGCAATCCGATGCTGCTAAACCAGCCCACGATATTTTCAATACCACCCTGAAACTTTACAATACCATGCGCTAAAAATAATCCTCCTAATACCACTCTTAACATAAATGCTCCGATTTCATTTTTTAATTTCATGTTAATTTTCTCCTCTTTTTTTTGTTTTTTAAAAG
>NZ_JBALNY010000143.1:0-4170 GCF_036962145.1 Bacillus sp. JJ1764
CCAATTTCGATTAACTGGAATATCAAATGACGAAAGAGCCTTCCTAATTAACGGCGACTCTAATTATCCAATAGAAATGGAGAATAAAGCCGAGGAAATTAAAAAGAACTTAACTTCTATAAAAGGTTTAGTGGATGTTCAACAGGAAAAAGATAATATCGAAAAGATAGAGTCGGCATATAATGAATATTGGAATTCAAGTCAAAAAGTTGTGGATTACTACCATACCAATAAAGAACAAGCTCTTTTAGTCCATTTTGGGGAAGAAAGAACCGTACGTAAAGATATGCTGGACCCACAAGTAAATAAATATACGGACGAACTGACTAAAAAGAACAACAGCCAAAAGGTTTCTATTAAAAATGAAATGACAAGGTTCATATATATTCTTATTGCTTTAACGGCTTTAGTAACATTTATCGGTATTTTCTTTGGTTTAACCATTATTCGGTCTATCATTAAACCTTTGAATCTTTTAAACCGACAAATGGATAAAATTGCAACTGGCGAGGCTGATCTCACCCAGTATATTGAGGTAAAAAATAAAGATGAATTTGGGCAGTTAGCCAATTCATTTAATGAATTTGTTAAATCCATCAGGGATATTATTAGAAGTATCAATTCTACATCCAGTCAAGTAACCTCCTCAGCAGAAGAATTTTCTACTAGTTCAGAGCAAGCCAAAATCGCTACTGAACATGTGGCTGAGTCCATGCAAGAAATTGCTACAAGCACTCATAAACAAAAAAATATGGTGGAAGAAACGACGTTCTCATTAAAAGAGTCTGTTCTGGCACTAGCCAATATTACATCTTACTCTTCTAACGTGGCACATAAGTCATCAGCTGTTAAAGAAAAAGCTGAAATCGGTGCAGAATCTGTATCAAAGATTGTGGGCCAAATGGATTCTATAAATGCTTCAGTGGATGGTACTGTGGATGGAATTACATCTTTGAATGAATCTGCAGGAAAAATCAGTAATATTACCAGTTTAATTAACGATATAGCTTCCCAAACAAATTTATTAGCACTAAATGCTGCGATTGAAGCTGCCCGTGCTGGTGAGCATGGAAAAGGTTTTGCTGTTGTTGCCGATGAAGTAAGAAAATTAGCGGAGCAGTCTAGCCAATCCGTTAATCAGATCAATGAGTTAGTCGTAAACATCCAACGTGAAACTGAATCATCAAAAGCATCCATAGAAAACGTAAAAGAAAATGTATCCCTTGGGATGGTTATTACAAAAGAAACTGCGAATAAGTTTAATGAAATCCTAACAGAAATTGAATTGGTATCTTCGAATATCCAAGAGATTGCGGCTACTTCCGAGGAGCTCAATTCCAGTTTTGCTTTTGTTGCGAACTCGGTTGAGGAAGTTTCTTATATGACAAAAGAAACGACGTCAAGCATTGAAATGATTGCTGCTTCAACAGAAGAACAAATGGCATCTTCCAGTCAAATATCAAATTCTGCCAAAAGCCTTGCTGCTTTAGCAAATGAATTACGAAATATGATGAAACGTTTTACTGTCTAATAAAAAGAAGTCAACGACGAGTTGACTTCTTTTTATTAACTTTAAAATTTATAAAGAAGAAATGATATAAATTTTTTATATTCAGAAGTAAAGGAAGACTCACGTTTTAACAGTTATTTTCGGGTAATAGAAATTTTAATTATTATTCCCGAAAAATTTTCTCCATCGCTTTTCCCTTCGCTAATTCATCTATAAGCTTATCTAAATAGCGAATTTCCTGCATAGTTGGTTCTTCAATATCTTCCACTCGGACACCGCAAACCACCCCTTTGATCAAAGCCCTTGAAGGATTCAGTTGGGGAGCTTCCGAAAAGAAAGTCTTAAAGTCTGTCTGTTTTTTCAGTTGCGCTTCTAACTCTTCATGGCTATACCCTGTTAACCAAAGGATGATTTCATCGACTTCCGTTTTCGTACGTCCTTTTTTCTCCGCCTTCATAACATAATGGGGATATACACTTGCGAAACTCATTGTATAGATCTTATGTTTGGTCATGCTACATCCTCCTTTTTTCTTAAGTCTATCACATTTGGCTGTTAAGAATTTCTTCTCATTTACCCTTTTCTTATTTAATTAAATACCTTAAACAGGTTCACCTTAACGCATCTATATAAGTTTCTTTCCATAAGTAATACATAAAAAACTTAGGGCAAAATATTTGATATATTGAAAATTGTGTTTCTATAATAGAATAGTAAAGTTTATGCTTAGACATTCCTATAAGAGAAAGTAATTTTATACCTATGTCTAAAATTCTTATTTATCAGGAAGGTGAAAAGCAATGAGCACTATGCTAGTTGCGAAAGAACGGTTCGATTTTCGAAAATCAGCTTTACATCAATTAAGAGGCGAAGGAAAGATCCCATCAGTGGTCTACGGAAAACATGAAGAAAGTAAAGCAATCACTGTCAATAACGCGGATCTACTAAAAGTCATTAGAAAAGTAGGGAGAAATGGAATTATTTCATTGAACGTGAATGGACATTCTGAGGATGTCATACTTGCGGATTATCAATATAATCCGATTAGTCATGATATTCTTCATGCAGATTTTCATCATATCAATATGTCAACTAAGATTCATGTCCTGGTACATGTGGTCTTGACTGGATCTTCGGAAAGTACTGAAATTGGAGGAATTCTCCAACAGTCTCTGCATGAGTTAAATATTTCAGCCAAACCAAAAGATATCCCTGAAACCATTGAGGTCGATATCTCCAAAATTAAAATAGGCCATACCATTAAAATTGGCGATATCAGACAAAACTACAGCAATATAGTGATTAATCACGAAGATGATGAGGTAATCGTTACCGCACTAGCTTCAAAAATAGAAGAAGAAAGCACCGAGGAACAGCAGGATGAAAAAAAAGAAAAAGAAACTGCTACAGGATCCCAAGCCTAAAATAAATAGTCTTCAAAATGGCACTCATTCTTTTGAGTGCTATTTCTTTAATCTTATTGATACCAAGATCTTAATATCGCTTCTCTACAATCCCCTTTTTAAACGCCAAACCTAAAAAATAATCTTATATTTTAAATCGAAAAAATTTTAGATTCCAATCGTATAAAAACTTCATATAAAAATCTCAAAGCAATAAAAAAACTCACTCCTTATATGATTTTTTCATATAAACAAGTGAGTTTTTTAAAGTGTAGGTTATCTTAGTAAGTAACAAATGTCTATCACACTTTTCGAGGGAACATTTAAAGACGAATGCCATCACCCATCGGTATTGTGTTAAACTTTAGTCACAATCATTGAAATATACCTTTACTTTATAAGTATTAAACGTTGGTTGATCAAGTTTTTGAGCTAGCTTTTTTCAATTATTCCCCTAAATCAACATTATGGTAAACTTGTTGAACATCCTCTAAGTCTTCCAGAGCATCGATTAATTTTTCAAATTTAGGTACAACATCTTCTGGAACTGTGATTTCATTTTGCGCTAACATCGTTAATTCTGCAACAGTGAACTCAGTAATACCTGCTGTTTTGAAAGCTTCCTGTACAGCGTGGAATTGATCTGGAGCAGCATACACTACAACTTGGTTATCATCTTCCTCTATGACGTCACGTACATCGACATCTGCTTCCATTAATAGCTCAAGAACTTCCTCTTCCGATTTACCCTCGACACCAATAACGGCTGTTGCATCAAACATATAAGCTACAGAACCGCTGACACCCATATTTCCGCCATTTTTACCAAACGCAGCACGAACTTCTGATGCTGTACGGTTTACGTTATTAGTTAAGGCATCAACGATGATCATCGACCCGTTTGGTCCGAAACCCTCGTAACGTAGTTCGTCAAAGCTTTCATCAGAACCACCTTTTGCTTTATCAATCGCACGGTCAATAATATGTCTAGGCACACTATATGTTTTTGCCCGTTCAAGTACAAATCTTAAAGCGGTATTTGATTCTGGATCAGGTTCACCTTGTCTCGCAGCTACATAGATTTCACGTCCAAATTTTGCATAAATACGACTCGTATTAGCATCTTTTGTCGCTTTTTTGTCCTTGATATTATTCCATTTACGTCCCATATGAACACTCTCCAATTTATTTGAATCTGCACAAAACTATTATAATGAAACAAGCACTTCTTCAACACTTTTTCAAAATAACAATCTT
>NZ_JBALNY010000143.1:4194-10637 GCF_036962145.1 Bacillus sp. JJ1764
AAAAAATAAATATATTTTCACAGCAAATATTATAACCTAATTAAACTGCCAGATAAAACCCCTAAGCTTTAAAAATTTTTAAGAATGGGTAATAATTCAAAAAAAGGGCCCTCTAATAGGGAAGGCCCTTTGTAGATATTATACCAACATTTGGAACAAGGTGCTGTCTTTGTTCACTTCACGGTAGACAAATCCTTTTGTTTTAATCCGTTCAACCAATGGGAAGTAGTCATCTTTATCCTTTAGTTCAATCCCAACTAAAGCTGGACCTGTTTCTCGGTTGTTCTTTTTCGTATATTCAAAGTGGCTGATGTCATCATTTGGCCCAAGAACATCGAATAAGAATTCTCTTAATGCACCGGGACGCTGAGGAAATTGAACAATGAAATAGTGCTGCAGACCCTCATATAGCTTAGAACGCTCTTTAATTTCCTGCATGCGGCCAATATCATTATTGCCTCCACTAACTACGCAGACAACCGTTTTGCCCTTGATTTGGTCAGTATATGTATCCAAGGCGGCGACTGAGAGAGCACCTGTTGGCTCGACAACAATGGCATTTTCGTTATATAGGGACAAAAGGGTCGTACACACTTTACCTTCTGGTATAACAACAATATCATCAACAATATCTTTTACAATATTGAATGTTTTGGACCCAACCGTTTTAACGGCTGCCCCATCTACAAATGGATCGATTTTTTCTAATGAAACAACCTCTCCTTTTAAAATGGATTCCTTCATCCCAGGAGCTCCTGCAGGCTCTACCCCAATTAACTTAGTGTGAGGGGAAAAATGTTTAAGATAGGTTCCAACACCAGCCAGAAGTCCACCTCCGCCAATTGCAGCGAAAAGGTAATCAATTTTTTCATGGCAATCGTTGAGAAGTTCCACTCCAACTGTTCCCTGTCCTGCAATCACGTCGAAGTCATCAAACGGATGGATAAAGGTCCGCTTTTCCTTCTTACTACATTCCATAGCTTTATAATAGGCATCATCAAACGTGTCTCCCACCAACACAATTTCTACACTCTCTTTTCCCCAAAACTTCACCTGATTTACTTTTTGTTTTGGCGTTGTGCTTGGCATAAAGATTTTTCCATTGATTTTTAAAAGGTGACAAGAATAAGCTACACCTTGGGCATGGTTTCCCGCACTTGCACAAATAATTCCGTTTCTCATTTCTTCTTCACTTAGTTGTTTAATACGATTATAAGCGCCGCGGATTTTGAATGATCGTACACTTTGCATATCCTCGCGCTTTAAGTAGACATGACAGCCATATCGTTCTGATAACAAATGGTTGTATTGTAATGGAGTCGGTGAAATCACGTCTTTAATGGTATGACTGGCAATAATGATATCCTCTACATTCAAAGCTTCCTTTTCTACCTGTTGACTCATGATTACATTTCCTCCCTGGGTTTTACTTACCGTTTGGTTCAATCTAAACAACTCCCAATCTATTTATAAACAATAAAAAACCCGCCCCTATAGGTATAGGGACGAGTTGGCTCGCGTTACCACCCTACTTCCGCAGCATGATCTTTTGAATACATGTAGCGGCTCTCGATAATCGTACGTTTGTAGTACGTTTCCATTGTAACGGCGGAATTCCCGGCGCAGCTTACTTACATGTTCAGCCACACATCTCCGAGGTGATCTTCAGAAATGCCCTGTCATCGGCTTTCACCACCCGCCGACTCTCTTGAGACAAGCTCAAATCCTACTCTTCTCATCATTGATTCAACTTTAATTTTTAATAAGGTTACCACCGAAAAAAAATCTTGTCAATATATTTTGACTATTTTTTATATTTAGACAATTAATAAAGCGCTTTCATTTCTAATTGGTGCCTGTCAGAATTAGATGCTATAATCTAATGGTAATTAGATAATTCTGAAATTACAAAAAAGGAGTGAGACCGCTTGTTAATTCCATACAACGGTAAGTCGCCTAAGCTTGATGAGTCAGTGTTTGTTGCCCCGGGGGCTTATTTAATTGGTGATGTTCAAATTGGGAAAGGTTCAACGGTATGGTTTAACGCTGTTATTCGAGCCGACGATGGTCCAATTGTCGTTGGAGAGCGATGCAGCATCCAGGATAATTCGACGATTCATTTGTATGAAGGGTTCCCTGTTACCATTGAGGACGATGTCACCATCGGTCATAATGTTATATTGCATGGCTGTAAAGTCGGTAAGAAATCAATCATTGGAATGGGGTCCACACTATTAGATCAAGTAGAAGTGGGAGAGGAATGCATCATTGGTGCCAATACACTTCTTGCCGGTGGTATCAAAATTCCCCCCCGCTCCCTCGTACTCGGCTCACCGGGTAAAGTAGTTCGCCAACTCAGCGAAAAAGACTTGCAAATGCTACAAATGTCCAGTGAACACTATGTTCAAAAAGGGAAAGAATTCAAAGAAATACTTAGAAATTAGTAAACAATAGAAAAAGGTGACAGTAGCTGGTAAACCAGGTGGCTGTCACCTTTTCGTCTTATGCTTGCGATGTTTCCCTCGTTTTTGCTGGGATTAGAAAACTTAGGAAGACGGTGATGATGCTTAGGATAAGTGCGTATAGAAATACGTTTTGGATACCATTTGTAATGTTGGCTGTATGGTTGATAATGACTCCCATGACAGTGACACCAACTGAAGTTCCGATATTCCGTAGAAACATTTGCAGTGATGTAGATATTCCTTTAATGTTTGATTCAGCAAATTCTTGAGAAGCAATGGTTCCTACCGCAAATAATAGGCCAAATGCAACTCCCTGAATCGTCAAAATGATAAATAAATTCATATACGATATATCTTTTATAAACAAATATAGTCCAAATCCTGAAATCACCGTTATAAAACTCCCGATGATAAATAATTTTTTATAACCGTAACGAATAATCCATTTCCCTGCAGGGGTACTTCCAAACATCCAGCCAACAGCCGTACTTAACAGAATCAAACCGCTTTGATAAATGCTCATGTGTTTACCCTGCTGTAAATATAACGGAATAAAATTCGATGTACCGAAAAATGACAAGCAGTATACTAGCATAAACAAATTGGTCATCAGAATTCCTTTATTTTTAAACAATGAAACGGGTAAAAACGGCTGAGTTTCCTTCTTTTCAACAATTGCAAAAAGGATGAATCCCACACAGCCTGCAATCACATACCATAACGGATTGCTAACATTGGTTGCTAGCAATAAAAGCGTAATGGAGAACCCGAACAGAAAGAAGCCTTTAAAATCAATATATGTCTTCTTAAATTCCATCTGTTCTTTATAAGGCAGTAAACATAGCAATGTGGCGATACCGATTGGAATATTAATAAAAAAGATCCATCTCCACGTTAAGGTCTCCACAAAAAACGACCCCATTACAGGTCCGATAATAGAAGAAAGAGCCCAAATCGAACTAAAAACAGCTTGGATCTTTCCACGTTTCTCGATGGTAAATAAATCCCCAACAATAATCATAGAAAGCGGAATCATACCTCCTGCCCCAAGACCTTGGACCCCGCGGTATATAATCAGCATGACCATTGAATTAGCCATACCACAAAGAATTGAACCAAAAGTAAATAGCCCAACAGCAATCATTAACAACTTTTTTCGGCCATACATATCAGCAAGTTTTCCGTATAGCGGTACCGTTACCGTACTGGCTAGCATATAGACTGCAAAGATCCATGCGAAAAGTTCCATTTTTCCAAGCTGCTTCACGATTGTCGGACTCGCCGTTTGCATGATATTTGCATCTAGCGCCGAAATGAGGGTCGTTATGACCAGACCCCAAAATACATATCTATTTTTCCCCATAAGTTCCTCCTAGATGTAAGTTCTAAATTGCCTTTTTTTTACACCAAAGACAAAACACCATATTATTATAACAAATAACATAACTATAGTAATCTATTTATTTCGATTACAGAATTATATTAGAATAAAAAAACACCAACAAAGTTGGCGCTCATTTAGCAATAATATACCTCTTTTTTCAAATATGGCTGCGTGACGGTTGGTAGAATTACTTCGATGGTAGTACCGACATTTTCTACACTATTAATGTTTAATTCACCATGATGACTTTCAACGATTTTAAAGCAAGTCATCAGTCCGAGCCCCGTTCCTTTTTCCTTTGTTGTATAGAATGGTTCTCCGAGGGTAGAAATCCGATCCTGAGGAATTCCAACACCTTGGTCAATAATTTGAATCAAAATGCTGCCTTCCTCTTTCTCCTGGACCTTTATATGGATATCTCCACCCTTAGGCATCGCTTCAATGGCATTTTTTAAAAGATTTAAAAAAACCTGCTTCAATTGGTTTTCTTCACAGCAAACGTTTGGTAATTGTTGATCAAATTCTGCAAAGATCTGGACATTATTTAAAATTGATTGAGTGTTGATTAATGTAACAACATCTAAAATTACATTCTTAATATTCATTTCAACAAATACTACAGCTGACGGTTTAGCTAAAACGAGGAATTCACCTACAATAGTATTGATTCGATCCAATTCGGTTAACACGATATCGTAATATTCTTTCTTTAATTGATTATGCTTAAATAATTGAATAAAACCTTTAATGGATGTAAGTGGATTTCTGATTTCATGGGCAATCCCAGCAGCCATCTGACCAAGAAGAGCTAATTTCTCTGATTTTTGCAGCAGTCTCTCCGTTTCTTCCTTTTTTTCGGTAATATCTTTACCAACTGTCAAAACCGCTTCTTCTCCCCCAAACAGAATCTTGATGGAGGATGTTTCAAAAACAAATTTAGAACCATCCCATCGTTTTACTTTATATTCAATTGCACATAATGGGAGCTGTTCTTTTTTCACTTGCTTCATTCTCTCTAAATAACGCTCCTTGTATGCCTTATCCAAATGATCCAAAATGGATTCTCCTATTAATTCCTCAATGGAACTCCTGCCAAGCTGCTTTACAGTAGCCATGTTGGCATAAATAATTTTATTCTCTCGATGTATAAACACAGCTTCTGGTAAAGTGTCCAACAGTCGTTTATAGCTTTCTTCACTCAGACGTGCTTTTTTTTCAAAAAATCTGGCCCGATCATATTGCCATCCAACAAACCAGGCAATCGTTGTAAACATAAAAAAATCTATCGTAAAAAAAGAATCTTCACCCGTAAGTGTTTGATATCCGGTAAATGAAACGGATAGTAATACAAGCGTTAACTGTCCCCATTTTTTCATATTTGTTACCCTCTTATTATATGTCAGTTACCTTTTAATTCGACAATTTCTCTTTAATTCCTCCAAAATTACAGAAAAATTCCAATACGATTCAAAAATGGCAAAAATAAAAACCCGCAAATAACAATGCGGGATTTACCAAGGATATTCTCCTTCTTTATGTTTATCAGTTTTTGAAAAATATTCAGGCTGGTAGTGGTGAACAAATTTCATCGTATTGGCGTTAATATACCCAGCTCCATAAGTTGGATCCTCTGTATGCCACCCTCCATTGAGTTTTACTTCATTCCAAGCGTGATTCTCACCATATACCACTTTCGCTTCAATGCCAACAGCACGATGGAGCGCTGCACTTAGATCAGCATAACCGGAGCATAAAACAATACGCGATTGATAGGTCTCCAAAGCTGAATATAAAGGTGGCTTGTCAGAATTAGCAAGTGGTGCATTATAGGAGATATGTTTGGTAACCCACTCAAAAATAGCCCTTGATTTATCTATGTCCGTTTGCTTACCACTTGTTACATTTTTCGCAAGCGTCATCAAACTGGGGTCATCACTTTGAACCATAAAACTCGGCTGTATATTGGGATCTCCATCATTTAAATGATAAACCGCATAGCCCAGGACCTTATTGGGATCATCCGGTTTGTCTTGATAATATTCGTCCAGATTGATTATCACATCCCCTACATTATAAGCAAGGGGGTATTCGTACTGTATTTTACCTTTGGAAAAAGGGATTTTTAACGAAGTTTTCTTATTCGCCCGTGATTCGTCTATATCCAGAATGATCCCTTTTGCTTCATGAAATTTACCATAAGGGGTTGGAGTTCCTGTAACAATGAGCTTTCCTCCCTCAACTACTACCTGATAGGTTTGTATAGTCGTTGGTGAATACTTTTCATTAGGAGCGGCAGTCTCGACCGCTTGAGTTGTGTCTGTTTGCTGTGGTTGTTGCTGTGTAGGCAATTCTGTCTGGGAATTATTAAGATTTAGTAAAGTTCTAATTTGTTCCGTTGTGGGTAATTGATCTTTATATGACAAATACATAAAAGCCAATATACATATAAAAAAAACAAATAATTTTTTCATGTTACAGTCAACTCTGCTTTCGTTTTTGGGACTCATGGTTTTGACAATATTCTTCTTTTAAAATTGCGTACATGTTCAAATCCCAATGTTTTTCTTTACAGTACAATGCTTTTCTCATGATTC
>NZ_JBALNY010000143.1:10657-11211 GCF_036962145.1 Bacillus sp. JJ1764
TTAACAAAACCAAATTGGATCAGTTTCTTCGCTGCTTCTGTAGTAATTCCTTTTCCCCAAAAATTAGGATGAATCACATAACCGATTTCAGCAGTTTTATGGTGTTGATTCCAGGTTACAAAGTCAATCGTGCCTATTAATCTACTGGTTCCCTTGTATTCTATTCCCCATGGAGCTATTTTTTGATTTTCATAATGATGGAAAACATAATCAATGAATGTTTGAGTGTCTGCAAGGGACTGGTGGGTATCCCATGTAACAAATCGTGTCACTTGGGGATTGGAGGCATAGGAGTACATGTCCATTAGATCATTTTGAGTAATCTTTCTTAAAATGAGTCGCTCTGTTTCCAATACAGGCAAATCGCCATAAATTTCTTCCATCTCCATCAGCTCCACCCCTTAAAAATCGTTATCCACATTATATAGGAAATTTAGAAAATATAAAATCATTGAATGGGTGGATATTTTTGGGAGTTCGGTGTACTTTTAAAGCGATGAGGGACGGATTTCTGGGGGAGCTGATTAGATTTGTCTTTCATGAAGGGGATGAAA
>NZ_JBALNY010000144.1:0-14591 GCF_036962145.1 Bacillus sp. JJ1764
TTTTCTCAACTTTTCCGCGAGTTTTTACCCTTTTCCCGCGGGTTTCCTCAATATTTCCGCCAACTCCCCTAACAACGCCATATCCCCCCAAAAAAAAACACCCCAAGAATCGGGGTGTACTGTAATACAATCTATTTCCTCATCCAGCCCATGCCCATGGAGCCTTCTCCGAGGTGGGTGCCGATGACGGCGCCGAAGTAGCCGATGGAGAACTCAACGTTAGGGTATAAGGCTTCGAGCTCGGTTCGCCATTCGTTAGCTTCGTCCTCCCGGTTGGCGTGGATAATGACGGCCCGGTAATCTTCGCCGCTGGCGGCGTCTTCGCCTAGCAAATCGGCCACTCGTTTTAGGGCCTTTTTGCGGGTGCGGATTTTCTCAAAAGGGATGATAACTTTGTCTTCAAAGTGCAGCAGTGGTTTGACCTGCAGCAGGCTACCGATCAGGGCTGCAGCGCTGGAAAGCCGTCCGCCGCGTTGTAGGTGGCTTAAGTCATCCACCATGAAATAGGCTCGGGCGGTTTGTTTTAATTCTTTCAGGCGGGCGATGATGGCGTCGGGATGCTCGCCTCGCTCGGCCCATTCTGCAGCTTCGAGGGCGTAGAAACCTTGAACCATACAGCTAACTTCCGAGTCGAACGCAAACACTTCCATTCCTTCCACCATTGTTCCAGCCGTAATCGCACCTTGATACGTTCCGCTTATGCCGCTGGAAAGATGCACACAGACGACGGCATCGTAATCCTTTGCAAGTTTTTCAAAGAGCTCTACAAATTGGCCGATCGGTGGTTGTGATGTGGTTGGGAGCTCTTTCGTTTTGACTTCCTCATAGAACTGTTTCCAGTTAAGATCGACTTCTTCTTGGTATGCCTCGTTCCCGAAAATGACGTTTAACGGGATCATATGTATATTCCATTTTTCTAGTAATTCTTTTGGTATGTATGCAGTACTATCCGTGACAACTGCCGTTTTCATGTGCAATACCATCCTTGTCCCTTTATTAGCAAATAAGAAACACTCTTATGTCGCAATATATTCTAACCTGCCTTGGTTGGTCAGGTTGTTATTTAACAATATGCATAATGTCTATTTTATATGAAACAGAATAAATTTGCATTATTTTTAGGACAGAAAAAAGACACGCTGATCATGGCGTGCCTTCCTTCATTTTTATCTCACTTCTACCCAGCCATTTTTGATGGCAACGACAACGGCTTGGGTGCGGTCGTTTACGTTCATCTTTTGCAATATGTTAGAAACGTGATTTTTGACGGTTTTTTCACTGATAAACAAAGCCTCACCGATACCGCGGTTGCTTTTTCCATCGGCCAGCATTTGCAGGACCTCGCATTCACGGCGGGTTAGTAAATGCAACGGACGGCGAATTTCCATCATTGGCGTGTAAGATCCGCCACGGGCAACACCTGCCGCAAGTTTGCGATATTCATTTACTAGGTTATGGGTAACCTTTGGATGGAGGTATGAACCACCTTCGGCCACAACACGAACGGCTTCAATCAGTGCGTCTGCATCCATCTCTTTCAATAAATATCCGCTTGCACCGGTTTGCAAGGCATGGGTAACATAATTTTCATCGTCATGGATGGATAGGATAATGACCTTTGTATCAGGATACCCCTCAATTAATTTTCGAGTCGCTTCGATACCGTTCATTTGCGGCATGTTAATGTCCATGATGACCACATCGGGACGATCTTCTTCCACGATGGTCAAGGCCTCACTGCCATCATCCCCTTCGGCCACAACCTTAAATGTTGGTTCGAACTCTAGTATTCTTTTAACACCTTCTCTAAAAAGCTGGTGATCGTCAATAATGGCAATTTTTGTTGTCATCCTATACGCCCCCTAAATCCTCTTCATTTTACATACTTGGGAAAATTTCAAACATTTAACGGGACACGAATCAAAATCTCGGTTCCCTTGCCAATTTTTGAATCCACTTTCAATTCTCCATCCAGCAGGTCCACTCGCTCTCTCATTCCGATTAAACCAAACGAATCCGGCTTCTTCTGGCTGGGGTCAAACCCGATGCCATTATCCTTTA
This sequence comes from Bacillus sp. JJ1764, assembly GCF_036962145.1. Lineage (NCBI taxonomy): Bacteria > Bacillati > Bacillota > Bacilli > Caryophanales > Bacillaceae > Bacillus > Bacillus sp. JJ1764. Next base: position 2,062 of record NZ_JBALNY010000144.1, read on the forward strand.
TTAAAACTGTAACAGTTGAAGTTGTCATTTCAAGCTGCACCCTAATTTGGCAGGCATTCGCATGCTTAAGGGCATTTTGCACCGATTCCTGTATTAGACGGAACAGAGCTACCTCGTATTTCGGAGGTAAGCGGGTTTCCATACCATTATTGGTAAATTCAATGCATGAGTGATTATGATATTCTTCGATTGTGCGTAAATATTTCCTGAGAGTCGGTACGAGTCCTAGGTCATCAAGCGCCATTGGACGCAGGTCGTAAATAATTCTGCGGACCTCATATAATGCGGAACGTACCATTTTTTTAAAGCTTTGGATTTCAGAAAATGCCTCGTCTTCACTTTTTTCGCGAAAAACTCGTTCAATTAAATCTGACCGAACAATGACATTTGCTAGCATTTGTGCGGGACCATCGTGTATTTCTCTGGATAAGCGTTTGCGTTCTTCTTCTTGTGCCTCAATAATTTTCAAGCCAAAATCTTGCTTAGCTTTCGCATTTTCAAAGGCCTCACCAAGTTGTTTTAAATCGCTTTGCAAATAATTCATCACGACAGATATTTGAGAAATCAACTGATCTGCTCGATCAATTGTATCATTTAGGCCAAGCAGTCTGCGTTCCAATTCGTCCCTTTTTTCCAACAGTTGCTTTTTGTATTGCCAGTTAATAGACAGGTCCATTTGCAGCTGATGAGCCTTTTCATATGCTTCTCGGACCATTGCCTCAGAATAGTTTTTAAAGTTTTGGCTTACGGTCGACAGTTTTTTCCTAGCTTGGTTTACTTGCAACTCAAGCTGATCGCTCTCTTCAGTAAGCTTAAGCATCATTTCTTTTATACTAGTTAATTCATTCGTAATGCTTTCAAACTCTTCACGGCATTGCTCACTAATTTGGAAAATGTCACCTTTACTGCACGTAACCGTTGCAATCATTTCCTCACGAATGGCATCAATAGATTTTAGATTCATTTGAGTCATTTTCATTTGCATTCCTCCGGGGATGGATTTCCCTTTAGGCTTTGTAAATACTTTACCATCTTTTGTAAGTTTCCGCTAAATTTACGCTCATACTAATTGACTATGCCTTATTTAACGAGATAATAGTAGAATAATAATAGGATTCTACTTCTTTGCACCTAGTATTTTCCCTATTAAACTAGACTTATTATATCATTCGAAGGTTACAGGCATATTAAAGGTATATTACAGCAAATTTCTTAAATTTTTATTAAGCTCTAAAGAAATTGAAAGGAGAACTCTATGCTAGCACGATACTTAACAGTAAAACAAGCCGGGGAACATGAGATCAACATCCAAAGATCCCGATTTATTGCTCACATAAAACGAACCGAAACAGAAACCGAGGCCCAAGATTTTATCCAGATGATTAAAAAACAACATTGGGATGCGACCCATAATTGCTCAGCCTACTTAATCGGTGAACATGACCAGATTCAAAAAGCGAATGATGACGGTGAACCAAGTGGTACTGCTGGTGTACCCATTCTGGAGGTATTAAAAAAACGTCATCTAAAGGATACCACTGTTGTTGTAACCCGTTATTTTGGCGGAATAAAGCTGGGGGCCGGCGGGTTAATCAGGGCTTATGGGAAAGCCACTTCAGAGGGACTAGAAGCAGTCGGCATCGTGGAACGACGGCTCGTTCAGGTCATGCGTGTCAAAATGGATTACACCTGGCTTGGAAAAATTGAGAAAGAATTGCGTGCCTCAACAGAGTATAAACTGAAAGAAATTCACTATTTGGATATCGTTGAAGTGGAAGTCTATGTAGATGAAAACAAAACAAAAGACTTTACAGATTGGATGATTGAATGTACGAACGGACAATGTAGCCTTGAAAAAGGAGAAACAGTTTATCTGGAAGAGGATTTTGTAAGGTCCCCTTAAAGGTAAATTATAGTAGGACTTGCGAAGGAAAACAATTGGGAAAATTTTTTAAAAAAGGGCACCATTTAAATTTGGGGCCCTCTTTTATGTTCGATTTTTGGCGGTTCCCGTTTTCAGGATGTTGAAAATACGGAGTAATGGCCGATAGTTCCGACCCACTAGACCGATTTTTTCAGCGATAATTTCAATAATTAGAACCACTACGGCCATCAGGAACAGTGCACCACCAAAGCGGGCTTGGGAAAAAATAACCGCAACCAAGCCAAAAAATGCGGCCATGGCATAAATCAGCAAAACGGTTTGCCTGTGAGTATAGCCCATCCGAAGCATACAATGATGCAAGTGAGATTTATCCGGAGCTGACAAAGGCTTTTTGTTGATGATCCGCCGGAGAATGGCAAAAAAGGTGTCGGAAATCGGTACCCCGAGAATGATGACCGGGATAATAAAAGAAATGAAGGTAATATTTTTAAAACCAAGTAAGGATAGCACTGAAATGATGTAGCCTAGAAAGAGTGCCCCCGTATCCCCCATAAAAATGCTTGCCGGATGGAAATTGTAAAATAGGAAACCTAGAATACTCACTAATACAATTAAGCCTACAGCCACCACATAGAGGTTTCCTTGGAGAAAAGCAATTCCCGAGATGGTAATTAAGGCAATTGACGACACTCCTGCAGCCAAACCGTCAAGCCCGTCAATGAGATTAATGGCATTGGTAATTCCGACAATCCAGAGGATCGTAATGGGAACACTTAATAGCCCAAATTGAAACTGCCCGCCAAATGGAAGGTTGATGAACACGACATTAAGTCCTCCAATAAATACCACAACACAAGCTGCGATCAATTGCCCTAGGAGTTTATACTTTGCCGGCAGCTCGAACATATCGTCTAAAACCCCGGTTATTACAATAATGAAACTTCCAAGTAGAATCGCAAAAGCGGCTGGATTTTCAGGTTTTAAGAAGATTATTCCGATTATAAAACTAAGAAAAATCGCCAATCCTCCCAGACGGGGCATGATGGTTTGGTGGACTTTGCGTTGATTTGGTCGATCGGTTGCTCCGATCATAAGGGCGAATTTTTTTACGATAGGAGTTATAAATACTGAAATGACAAAACATACTACCAAGGTGAGAAACAGCATAAAAAATCCTCCTTCATTTTAGTTTGTCCATTTGGAGGAAATCGAAAACACGAAAATGGATGGTAAAAAATCGGAAGGGTACTAGAACAAAAAAAAGCCTAAAACCCAAAGGGTTCTAGACTTTATCGGTTACGTAGATTAATCGGTTTAAAGCCTTTTATAAATTTCAACAGAGGCTTATAATCTTCACGAACGAGCCCGATCTTTTCAACGAATAATTCAATGATAATCAGTAGGACTAAGATGACCATAACGGATCCCCAGACAGTTGCTTGTGAGAAGATAAACGCAACCAGACCGAAAATAGCAGCCATGGCATAAATCAATAGAACAGTTTGGCGATGTGAAAATCCTGCTTTTAATAAGCAATGGTGTAGATGTGATTTATCCGGTGCAGATAGAGGCTGCTTGTTCACTAGACGACGGATAATCGCAAAGAATGTATCTGAGATTGGTACGCCCAGAATGATGACTGGGATTACCAAGGAGATAAACGTTACATTTTTATATCCCAGCAATGACAGCACGGAAATGATATATCCTAAGAACAACGCACCCGTGTCTCCCATAAAAATCTTAGCAGGATGGAAGTTGTAAAATAAGAAACCGATAGTCGCAGCAGTGACAATGAATGCCATAATCGTAACATAACTGTTCCCCATAACAATGGACATTCCACCAATTGTTAACAAAGCAATGGAGGAAACGCCCCCTGCAAGGCCATCCAAACCATCAATTAAATTGATAGCATTCGTAATACCAATAATCCAGATCATAGTCAATGGAACGCTGAAGTAACCAAAATCGATGGTTCCACCAAATGGCAATTTAATAAATTCAATGTTCAAGCCGCCATAAATGACAACAATTGCTGCCGCCGCAACCTGACCTGCCAATTTGACCTTTGGTGAGATCTCCTTCACATCATCCAACATCCCTGTCAAGATGATGATAAAAGCGCCCAGCATAATCGGAAGATGAAATTCGCCAGCTGGCTTAAAGATCAGTACACCAATCAAAAAGCTTAAATAGATGGCCAAACCACCTAATCTTGGCATAATTTTTGAATGAACTTTTCGTTTATTTGGTTTATCAGTTGCTCCAATTTTAAAAGCAAACATTTTTACTAACGGGGTAAGGAGTATTGCCGCAAAAAAACAGATTACTAGAGTCAAATAAAATAACATACAGCGCCTCCGTGATTATATATCCAAATTCGACACAATTTCCAAAAATTAGATAAAACATTTATTTAAACATTATCCTAAAGGATTATAGCACACCCAGTTAAAGAAATAAACACCTCTTTTCAAGACCACTATTTCTTAAAAAAATAGACTAATAACTTACATGAAAGAAGGTTTCCATCTTATTTAGCGACCTCGTACCATTTAGGGCATACCAATATGTATAGACGTCAAAAAACGCGGAAAGTTTCAAGAACCTGCAAAAATTTCACCAAGTCCTCAATATTTTTATCTTCCCATAAAAGAGTGAAAAAGCGGTGAAAAAAAACCACAGTCATAGACTGTGGTAGACCCTTTTCAGGTTATTCATTCCCATTCTCTTTTAGAACCAACCTTAAAGGAGATTTTATTTTTTTTCATTCGTTTCAATGAGATAAGCATCCAAAGCAGCCTTCCAATCCTGAAGCGGTGTGAAACCCTGCTCCTCCAGCATCTTCTTGCTTAGAACTGAATATTTTGGTCTTGCGGCAGGGCGTGGGAACTGCTCCGTTGTTAACGGATTTACCTTCACCTCTACTCCAGCTTGCTTGAAAATTTCCACAGCAAATTCGTACCATGAACAAACTCCATTGTTTGTAGCATGATAAACACCATATCGATCTGTTTCCACTAATTCTACCATGAACCTGGCCAAATCAACGGTATAGGTTGGGGAACCGACCTGATCATGGACGACACCAACTTCACCCCGTTCTTTTCCAAGACGCAGCATGGTTTTGACAAAGTTCTGCCCATATGCACCAAAGACCCATGCTGTACGGACAATGAAAAATTGCTCTAAGTGCTTTTGCAGCAGCTGTTCACCAGCCAATTTCGTTCTACCGTATGCCCCAATCGGATCTGTTGGATGATCCGTTTCATAAGGTTCAGTAGCATTCCCGTTAAACACATAGTCAGTGCTGATATAAAGCAGTTTGGCCCCTGTTTGTTTCGCAGCTTTTGCCAAATATTCTGTTCCCAGCGCATTGATTTGATACGCCACTTCTTCATTTTCTTCCGCTGCATCCACATTGGTATAAGCAGCACAATGAAGAATCGCATCAGGCTTCACTTCGTTCATATAGGCCAAAACATCTGCCTCAACCGTAATATCTAATTCTGAACGATCAATTCCAACCGCCTGATGACCCTTTTTCTCCAATTCCTTAACAACATCCTGACCTAATTGACCAGCAGCACCTGTAACAATAACCTTCATTACTCTGCTCCCAATCTTTCGCCATATTGAGATTTAAAGTAGTCCTGATAGTCGCCAGAAATGATGTTTTCCCACCATTCTTTATTGTTTAAATACCAGTTGATTGTTTGTTCAATACCAGTATCAAATGTATATTTAGGTGACCAGCCAAGCTCTGTACGAAGCTTAGTTGCATCGATTGCATAGCGGCGGTCATGGCCTGGACGATCAGTTACATATTTGATTAAAGATTCTGGTTTGCCTAAGGCTTTTAGAATCGTTTTAACGATATCAATATTGGTGCGTTCGTTATTACCGCCAACATTGTATACTTCACCAACACGGCCTTTATGCAGTACAAGGTCAATCGCTTGGCAATGGTCCTCTACATGAAGCCAGTCGCGGATATTTAATCCATCACCGTATACTGGAAGCTCTTTGTCATTCAACGCATTAATAATCATTAATGGGATCAACTTCTCAGGGAAGTGATATGGTCCATAGTTGTTGGAACAACGAGTAATATTCGTTGGTAATCCAAAGGTTTCGTGATAAGCACGAACAAGCAAGTCTGCCCCTGCTTTACTTGCACTGTAAGGGCTATTTGCGGCAAGTGGAGTTTCTTCACTAAAGTAGCCAGTTTCACCAAGTGTACCGTACACTTCGTCTGTTGAAACCTGCAAGTATTTTTTCACGCCAAAGCTTTTAGCCGCATCTAGCAAAGCCAATGTACCTTGAATATTGGTTTGTACGAAGATGCCAGGGTCGGTAATACTGCGGTCCACATGGGATTCAGCCGCAAAGTTCAAGACATAATCAAATTTTTCTTCTTGGAAAAGCCCTTGAACAAACTCGCGGTCTGCGATATCTCCGCGCACGAATTTATAGTTTGGTTTATGTTCAATGTCCTTTAAGTTCTCCAGATTTCCTGCATAGGTTAATAAATCTAAGTTAACAATTTGGTATTCAGGGTATTTATTTACCATATAGCGGACAAAATTGCTGCCGATAAAGCCGGCACCGCCTGTCACTAATAGTTTCATTTTGTAAGCCTCCTATTTTTCAAAAACAAAATTAAGATGGGTTGCATCCTTTAATCTAGGATGTTTTGTATCTTTTTCAGACAGGATTGGATTGGAAGTTGGCCAATCAATGCCTAAATCCGGATCGTTCCACAGGATTCCCCCGTCATGTTCTGGAGAATAATACTCGTCCACTTTATAGGCTACTGTGGTGTCAGGCACCAATGTGCAGAAGCCATGCGCAAAACCTTTTGGCACTAATAACTGGCGTTTATTTTCCGAACTAAGGATAACGCCAACCCATTGTCCATATGTTGGAGAGCCTTTACGGATATCTACTGCGACATCATAAATCGCTCCAGTGATACAACGGACAACTTTGGTTTGTGCCTTCGGATTCAACTGAAAATGTAGACCCCTTAAGGTGCCGGTTGGCGCAGACAATGACTGGTTGTCCTGAACAAAGTCATAATGTAAACCAAGCTTTTCGAACAGTTCTTTATTATAGCTTTCCATAAAATAACCACGGTGGTCGCCAAACACTTTTGGTTCAAGGATTTTTACACCTGGTAATTTTGTTTCCATTATATTCATTTGTTGTTAACCTCGCTTATTATTTCGTTCCTTGACTGGCAATTTTGAGCAAGTATTGACCATATTGATTTTTCTTTAATGGCTCAGCCAATTCCAACAGCTTTTCTTTTGTAATATAACCCATTTTGTAAGCAATCTCTTCAAGGCAGGCAATTTTTAAGGATTGTCTTTTTTCAACCGTTTCAATAAACTGGGATGCCTCTAACAGGGATGCATGTGTACCCGTGTCAAGCCATGCATAGCCACGGCCCAGGAGTTCCACACTTAACTCGCCCATTTCAAGGTATGCTTTGTTAATATCTGTAATTTCAAGTTCACCACGTGCGGATGGCTTAATATTTTTCGCAATGTCAACAACGCGATTATCATAAAAATAAAGGCCTGTGACAGCGTAATTGGATTTGGGCATCTCTGGTTTTTCTTCAATAGAAACAGCCATTCCCTCTTGATCGAATTCAACCACGCCAAATCGTTCAGGATCATTCACGTAATATCCGAACACGGTTGCCCCTGTTTCTCGAGCAGCCGCATTACGTAATAAATTGGTTAATCCATGTCCGTAGAAGATATTGTCTCCGAGCACTAATGCTACATGATCGTCACCAATAAATTCATCGCCCAAAATGAATGCTTGGGCTAATCCGCCTGGATGCGGCTGGATTTTATATGTAAAATTCATCCCTAAATCGGATCCGTCTCCCAAAATTTGTTCAAAACGATGGGTATCTTCCGGAGTAGAAATGATTAAAATATCTTTGATTCCAGCTAACATTAATACGGAAAGCGGATAATAGATCATCGGTTTATCATAAACCGGTAAAAGCTGTTTAGATACGACCTTGGTCAGTGGGTAAAGTCTTGTACCACTACCTCCTGCGAGAATAATACCTTTCATAAATGACAACTCCTTCTTCTAATCTTCTACAAATATCGTCATATTGGCCCTTCCCCATTATAATGAAGGAGCCCAAAAAAAGACAAACATAATAAAAAATGTAACAAAAACGTAAAATCACTGAAATTTGTATCTCGTGATAGCGGAAAGTGTTTTAACTCTCCCTTTTAGCTGGGAGGATAAAGACCGTTTCTTCATTCCTGTCACATTTCCTCCGTGACGGACATATTTCATCAACGGTTGATCAATATACGTGATTTTTTGCTTCTTCATCATACAAACAAGGGCAATCCACTGATCATGCATTTCAATGGATGGAGGAAAAGGTAAGATGTCAGACACCAGTTCCTTTCTAATAGCCATCATGGCACCGGTAAAAGCATTTTTTATTATATTCCCAACAATTCCTTGATTTATGTTATTGGCATTGTAGTGGTTCCAAGATGGATCAATGACCTTGAGATGGCCATCCACCACGCTCGCATCGTGGACCACCAATGTCGTTCCGGGGTCCTCAAAGGCCCGGACAATTTCAGACACCTTTCGATCCTCCCAAACATCATCCTGATCGCATAGAAAAAGGATATCTCCCTTAGCCAAAGATATCGCTTTTTCAAAGCTTTTAATCGCTCCGACATTTCTCTCATTTACATAAACCTGAACCCTGTCGCCATATGTTTCTTTAATAAGCGGAATCGTTCTGTCCTTAGAACCATCATCGACAATGATGACTTCATCATTTGGGCTCAATTGTTTCAGCACCGAATCCAGCTGTCGAACAATGAATGGCTCTCCATTATATGTTGCCATACAAACAGATAACATCATGACTTAACTCCTTTTAAATTGAAAAAAACTTCCGTAAAGTGTACAAGGCAATTTGTTTATTTTTCACTAATAACAGTTGCTTGAGAAAGCGCTTCGCCAACTGTTTTTTATAGGCTGGGAATAAATCTTGTTTATAATTTTGGTAAAAGTTAATTTCTGAATTTAAAATACTTTGATACCGTTTGAGTGATACCCTGCTATAATCCAAAACCGATAATTCATGCTCTAGCGTTACAGGCAAAATCCAAACCTTCCTTTGCTGGGCATATACTTGATGAAATAGCCAATGATCCAGGTAATCCAATGGAAAAGATGAATTAAAACCCTTAATGGACTGCAAAAAATCCACCTTCAAGAGTGCACCGGAATTGATGGCCATAACTTCCTGCTCCTGAAGCCCTTCCTTAGGACGGTCTCCTTGCAATGGTCGTAATGACGTTGTATAAACCGGTGAAATCATGGTGTTTTCACTGATAATTTTCGGAACAACAGCTGCCACATTTTCAGGAAGATCCGGTAAGTTCAATACTTTTTCAAAATAGTCCGCTGTTAATTCGGTATCATGGTCTAAAAGCAGCAGCCATTTGCTGCCATTCGCAACAGCCTGTGCTAACGCATAATTGTAGGCTGTGGCAATTCCCAAATTCCGAGGATCATGCACGTAAGAAATGTGGTTCCCCTCATATCCTATGGGAGTAAAATCATGTTTGTCAGGACTATTATCATATAGAATAATATTAATATCCTTTAACGGTTCATGACTGGAAAACAAGGTTTGCTTTAATGAATGAAACGTTTTACAATTTTCAGGGTTTACATTATATAAAACCACTACCATTGTGATGTTCATTTATATTCCTCATTTACGCGCAGTTCCTTCCTGGTTTGTGAAGCAATCAGTACCACCAAGAAGAAACTAATTCCGATTGGATTGTTAATAAACGGATTAATATTTGTTAATAATAAAATGCCTAAAAACGTCGCTAATAGGGAGAGATCCAGAGTCGTTAATCTTTGGCCTTTTTTATAAGCGATATAATAATTATAGTAAATCATTAAAAATAAATATCCCCATATGGCAAGGCCAATCACTCCCTGCTCGACCAAGATATCTAAAAAGCTCATTTCAATCCCTGTGATTCTCCCGGCAATTTCTGTTCCATATCCAGTACCAAATACCAGATTCGTCGGCTTAACAAGGATGTCCTTGGAGGCAGTGATGAATTCCATCCGGGCATTTACACTCGTATCATTCACTTCACCCTTATTTTTAGCATTTTCTTCAGCCGACTGCTGAACATTTGTTACCTCAAAGCGTTCCAGTGTCATATATTTGTACAAGAAAGGTACGGCAATCATGACTACTAATGAAATGGCAAACTTCCTTACAAATTCTTTTGAATGTATCAACTGTTCAATCTTTTTGGCCAGACCCTTAATGGGGTCAACCAGAACTTTCGCATCAAGAACAATGATGGCAAGCACAATTAACATAAATGCAAGCAAGAATCCGCGGGTTTCAGACCAAAGCACGGAAATGGAACCTAAAATCACAAGGGTAATATTCAGCTTGCTTTTATTTTTATTTAACAAATCATTAAAAGCGAGGACCAACCCGATGAGCACAAAGAAATGGCTTTTGTAAAAAACACTATTGCTTGGTCTGAAAAATAAATCATCCTTCATGACCGAGTTTATCGCATCATAAAAGGTTCCGAAATTACTGGCAAACACGGTTTTTCCCAAAATCGAAACAGATATCGTAAAAATCGCCACCGCTACAGCACTATATTTCAATAGCACCATAATTCGCTGAATCGAGAAACGGTCTTTAGCAATATAGTAGGCGAGCGGGAAATAAACAACGAAGTAGGATACCCTTAGAAAATCAGTCACGATGGCCCCTAATGGATGTCCATGAAGATAGCCAATCAGACTACTTGCTACAAACCAAACCAATAATACATAAATACCAATGGTTACAGCATTAAAACGAATAAAGGTATTACTATTTTTATCAAAAATTGCCTTATCTTTAATGATGCGATAGACATAAGTCAGCAACAATAATAGAAATAAAACTTGCCGGATCGAGACGATGCCAAAATCAATCAGCCTTCCACCGCCGCCAACAAACAATTCTACAAAGAATACGGTTAATAATACTTTTTCAAACTTATTCATGAAAGAATACCTCTCCTACAACCTTCCACCCATCTTTTCCAATGATAGAATAGGGCTTTTATTTAGTATCAATATTGATGGACACTTTTATGAGACAATCTTTTAGCACTTCTCTTCTTTAAAACCAACGCCAACCCCATTTATTGAAATATTTGTACATGGATTGCATAAATATCCTAAATAATTTTCCACTTTTGTGAGCACCACGTTCATAAAAGTGCACCACTTGAGAAAACGGGGTAAACACAATTCGTTTATTTTGTTGTTTTAATTTTATACAAAGATCATAGTCCTCAAAGTACATGAAATAACGTTCATCAAATCCGCCAACTGCCTTGAAATCACTGCTGCGCAATAACATAAAACATCCAGAGCCAATCCGTATATCCACTTCGCGATCAGTCGGGATATCTCTAAGTTCATAAGTTGAAAGCCGTTTGTCAAACATGTTTTTTACAAATTGGAACGGTACAAAGCGTAAAAAATAATCGAATACTGAAACGCGATCACGCATTAAATGCTGCGGTGTCCCATCTGAATTTAGCACCCGGGGAACGACTAACCCAATCGATTCATCCCGATCAAGAATTTCGATCATTTGCAGCAGGTCTTCTTTTACTAAAATAATATCAGGGTTAAACACCAAGAAGTATTTTTCCGGGGCGGTCAGTAAATTATAATTGTGCCCGAACCCAAAACCTCTATTTTCATTGTGAAAGGTAATCTCGGCAAAATCCTGATATTCTTTTAAACGGTTTTTATAATCTTCATTTGAATTGTTATCAAATAGAACAAAGCGAAATTTGTCGTCTTTTCCAAATTCCTTCTTTAATTGGTCCAGTACATTAAAAATATGTTTGCTGTTATATGTCACAATACTAATTGCAACTTTTGCATTAGCCATTTTTCCACACTCTTTCATCACATTCTGGTTAAAGGTTCCTTGTTATTTTCTGCAAGGGGATTAGCCTACATTCAAAAATGTTGATGCAAAAAAACAAATGAATAGGGATAACAAAAGTCAATTATAGCACCATCGTGTCAAAATTTACACTTCTAACTGTCGATTTTTTTCTATTTTTAATTGCACTAATGGTTGCTGGATATTATAATTTAGGTTATGATTGTCAAATTTTAAGACTAAACCTGTAAAGAGGGGATTACTATACATGAATTCTACTAGAGAAAGTGTAAAAAGAAAGAGACGAAGACCCAAAAAATGGCTACGATTTACATTATTCATAGTTTTCATTCTATTAGTTGGCGGGGGCGTTTATTTCTATAATGTGTATTCAGATGTTGCCAAAGCCGTTGATAAAATGAATAAACCAATTTCCAGAGAAGTTTCCAAAAAACGTGAGACGAAAGTGGAAGTGGAGAAAAAGGATCCAATTTCCATTCTATTAGTCGGGGTTGATGAACGAGATGGAGATAGCGGCAGAACCGATTCCATGATCGTAGTTACCGTAAATCCTGAGAAAAAATCGACGGTTATGTTAAGTATCCCGCGTGATACCCGAACAAAATTGAT
>NZ_JBALNY010000145.1:0-10357 GCF_036962145.1 Bacillus sp. JJ1764
GATGATGCATTAGTAAAATGAATCTTTTTTATGTAATAAATCGAAAATACTAATGAATAAAAAGCTCTTTTAGATTTTTTCTGGAACCGTTTCATAATTGAAGGGATCAGTTTAAAAATAAGAGGACAATCCGAATTCCAATAATCACACAAAAATTAGTTGCAGATGGTGAAGTTTTGTACCCATACTAACTGGGCTTTAGTTGGAAGATAATAAATTGTGTGGGCCTTTTAATATCAACTATTTCACTTATCCAACTTAAATAAAAGTTATGTAAGGGTTTTTTCATAGTTTTTATGGAGATTATTGAAATTGTGTCTATAATTAGGTTACTATAATAGAAATATATGAAAATAGGTAAGATGCCAAGAAGGCTTAATAGGGAATCTGGTGAAAGTCCGGAACTATCCCCGTAACTGTAAGTGTGGACGAAATAGACAAACCACTGTATTGGAGTAGAATTGTCCGTGCGGGAAGGGTCTATAGTAGGAAGAAACACAAGTCAGGAGACCTGTCTTAACTATGAAAAGTTTTGATTTCTTCGGGGGTTGAGAAGGTGAGACGTTAGCGTTTGAAGGTACGCCTCCTTTTTCTGCTTGCGTTTAATCCGTTCAGCTTTTTGTTGGACGGATTTTTTACATTCAATTTCCTAACAGATGTAGGAGGAGAATAGGAATGGCAAATCGAAGACTTGTAATTGCCGGTACAGGCAGCGGTGTTGGAAAAACCACACTTACCATTGGACTTATGTCTGCGCTAATGAAAAAGGGGTATACGGTACAAGGGTTTAAATGTGGACCAGATTATATAGATCCAAGTTACCATACAGCAGTTACTGGCAGAATTTCCAGAAATCTTGACAGCTGGATGTTAACTGAAGAAATGGTAAAAGAAATTGTAAGTAAGGCTGGCGAAAGTACGGATATATCTATTATTGAAGGAGTAATGGGATTCTTTGACGGAAAAGATCCCTTAAGAAATCAAGGCTCAACTGCAGAAATAAGTATGATCACCGAAAGTCCAGTTGTATTGGTAGTCAATTGTGCTAGTATGGCTCGAAGTGCTGCTGCTGTGGTAAAAGGATTTCAGGAGTTTCATAGAGGGACAAATATTGTCGCTGTGATTGCTAATCAGGTGGGGAGTGTAGGACATTATCATATTGTCAAATCAGCCATTGAGCAGGAGTGTGGCATCCCAGTCCTAGGTTATTTGCAACAAAATCAAGAGCTTTCGATTCCGGAGCGGCATTTAGGATTGATTCCATCGATAGAACGAGGTGAATTGAAGCCCTTTTTCGAACAACTAGCCAGCTTGGTTTTACAAACGATAAATGTTGATGAATTATATAAACTAACGGAAGCCCCTCCTTTGGTGGTAAAAAAACCCCATTTTAATAAAATAGAGCATCGTTCCGTTCGACTTGCCATTGCAAGAGATGCTGCTTTTAATTTTTATTATCAGGAAAACCTTGAGCTGTTAGAAGCATTCGGTGCGGAGCTAATCGAATTTTCTCCGCTAAAAGGTGAAATTTTACCCAAGGGAGTCGATGGCTTATATATAGGCGGAGGATTTCCAGAAGAATTTGCTCAAGAATTGGCAGACCATATCGATACAAAACTTTCTATTCAATCAGCGATTGAAAATGGTTTGCCGACTTTAGCCGAATGCGGTGGTTTTATGTATTTAACGGAATCCCTTGAAACAACAGATGGGAGGAACTACGAAATGGCAGGAGTTATTCCCGGGAAGGTAAAAATGCAAAAACAACTTGCTGCCTTAGGATACCGCGAAATTAAAGGAGCGGACGAAAACTTTCTGCTAAAAGGTAAGCTGATTGCCAAAGGCCATGAATTTCACTATTCAACCTTTCATCCGAAAGAGGAATGGAAACATGCCTACCTAACTTCTGGGATCCGCGGCGAACAACAGGAAGGATATATGAAAGGGAACTTAATTGCTGGATATACCCACTTCCACTTTGGCTCATGCCCTGAGTTGGTTGAGAATTGGATCAATAAATGTAAGGAGTATCAAGCAAATGACTAAGGCGATTCCTCTTATGTTTCAAGGAACTAATTCAGATGTAGGTAAAAGTGTGATAGTCACTGCATTTTGCCGCATTTTTGCACAGGATGGACATAAAACGGCTCCGTTTAAGTCCCAAAATATGTCTTTAAATTCTTACATAACGATTGACGGAAAAGAAATTGGCAGAGCCCAGGGAGTCCAAGCAGAAGCAGCTGGCATTCAGGCGACAACGGAAATGAATCCTATTTTGTTAAAGCCTAACCGTGAGTATCAATCACAGGTGGTGGTCCATGGGAAACCCTATCTGAACATGGAAGCCGGCGCCTATCGAAGTGATTTTTTTCAAATGGGATTAAAGCTGATAAAAGGTTCGCTTTCTGTTCTGTCCGAAAAATTTGAAAGGATTGTGATTGAAGGAGCCGGCAGTCCTGCAGAGATAAATTTAAATGATCGGGAATTAGTGAATATGCGGGTTGCCAGAATGGCTAACGCACCGGTGATTTTAATTGGAGATATTGACAAAGGCGGTGTATTTGCCAGTTTAGTAGGAACGCTTCAGCTAATGGAGCCTGAGGATCGTGATCGGGTTATCGGGGTAATCATCAATAAATTCAGGGGAGATGTCCGGCTCCTCGAATCTGGGTTAACATGGTTTGAGGAGTATACCGGTAAACCTGTTCTTGGGGTTATTCCCTACTTAGATCATTTAAATATTGATGCGGAGGATTCATTAATATTAAACCAATATTCTTCAAACCCAGATAGGGAAAAGGCTCTAGATATTGCCGTAATCCAATATCCGAAAATCTCAAACTTTACTGATGGTGACCCATTTTTTGCTGAACCGGATTGCCATGTCCGCTTTATTACAAGAGCCGACCAATTACATAACCCAGATTTGGTGATACTACCGGGTAGTAAAAATACCATCGAGGATTTATTGTTTTTAAGAAATAGCGGCCTTGCGCAGAGAATAACCGAGTTAGAGAACAAGTCAGTCATTTTTGGTATCTGTGGCGGCTACCAAATGCTTGGTGAAAAAATAGCCGACCCGTTTGCCATCGAGTCTATGAATCCTGAAATAGAGGGACTTCAATTGCTGCCAATTCGGACAACTATCACAAAAGACAAAAGGACCGAACTATCAAATGGGACACTAACTCTTTTTAACAAGAGGTTCGATGTTACAGGATATGAGATTCATATGGGCGAAACAGAGTCGATTGGAGAAAACTTGGGCCTTATCGATTTAAACGGCCAATGGGATGGCTGTAAAACGACAGAAGAAAAGGTGATAGGTACCTATTTTCATGGTATTTTTCATAATGACGAGTTTCGCAAGGAATTCCTTAATCAGCTTCGTGGTGCAAAAGGGTTGGAGCCAATCGAAGAGCGTCAATCTTTTACTCAATTGCGGGAGGAAGCCTATGATCGCCTAGCGAGTCATGTCAGGAAACATGTAAATGTACCACTAATCGAACAGAAAATGCTGGAATTTCAAAAAAATAACGGATGAGGTGCAAAAAGGGATGGAAAAAAGAGAAAATAAAGCAAAACGAGGTCTTGCGCTAGTATATACCGGAGATGGAAAAGGAAAAACAACAGCCGCCCTTGGCCTGGCTGTCCGTGCAGCCGGTCAAGGAAAAAAAGTCATTGTGATCCAATTTATCAAATCTCCAGAAAGTAAATCTGGTGAAAGAATCATATTTGAAAAATTGGGAATCGAAATCGTTCAAACCGGAGTGGGTTTCACCTGGACAAAAACACCTGAAGAGCATCGAGCTGCATTCCAAAAAGCCTGGGCATTTGCTAAAGAAATGGTTCAATTTGGCGGTTATGACCTAGTCATATTGGATGAACTGAACAATGCCCTGGCAATTGAAACATTCCCGATTCATGATGTTCTGCCTTTGGAAGAGGTGCTAGAGATGATTGAAAAGCGCCCTAAAGGAATGCATCTGGTTATTACAGGCCGTTCAGCCAAGGATGAAATTATCGCAAAAGCCGATTTGGTGACGGAAATGAAGCCGATGAAGCATTATTATGACGAAGGTATTCCTGCCGTTAGAGGAATAGAGTTTTAACTCGAAGCGGATTCACCGTTATAATGTTTAACACTAGGGAGCTTCATGTCATGAGATCAGGAAAAGGTTGTTGTAATGGAACGTTTGGTGAGCTTGTACAAGGTCAGCTGGGGGACCGGCCTTTTTTAATTACTCTGCCAATCCAGGGCTTGCGAAGTGAGGCCTTATTTATCCCAGACCCAACTTTATCGGAAATATTGGGGGAGAATTCGAAAAGTAAAGCCAAAAAAGCAGCGAAATACCTTTTACAATTTTATGGGCTGCAGTGGGGAGGCCGTTTGGAGATTTGTTCAAACATTCCAGAAGGTAAGGGAATGGCCAGCAGCTCCGCCGATATTGTGGCAACATTAAAAGCTATCGCTAACAGTTTTTCCATTCCACTTTCAAAGGAAACCATCTCAAAAATAGCGGCAAAAATTGAGCCTACTGACGGAATCATGTACGAGGAAGTTGTCGCTTATGACCATATTCACGGTGAATGGATTGAAAGCTTTGGTTTCTTGCCTCCATATACACTAGTAGGGCTAGACCTAGGTGGAACCATAAACACCATCGAACATAATCAAATAAAGAAAACGTATAGCGAGCAGGACAAAGATCAATTGATCGTAGCCTATGACTTGATCAAAGAAGGATTCAGGCAAAATAATATATCGTATATTTGTAAGGCTGCAACGATAAGTGCAAGTATTAATCAAAAAATATTGCCCAAACCTATTTTTAACCAATTGAAAATGCTGGCTGAACAGGTTCAGGGTGGTGTCGTAGTTGCACATAGTGGCACTGTTGCAGGAATCATGATGGACCATAACATAGCGAAAAAAAAAGAGGTAATATCTTGTATTTTAACAGAGTTCCCCACCATTCAAATGTTGGGCCCCTTCCATAATACAGAATAGTCCAGGCGAAAGCCTGGTTTTTTTAATATGCAATGTTAAGCAACAATGATGATTCTTGTACCCGGTTGATTGGAGCGGATGGTTCGGAAATTAACAGACAACTTTAAAGGGCCCTATAATAAAAATCAAAAAGAACTGCAGTAATAAATACAAACTTAAAGAATAAATCTTTATTAATATAGGGGGTGTGACATGAAAAACCATTTGGAAAATAAGCAGTTATTTAAAAAATCAAAGAAGGTTCATCAGGCCACACCTTATACAAATACAAAAAAATTAGTCATGGGGTCTGTACTTGCTGCCATCACCACCCTTTTTCAAGCTGCAGGAGTTTTTACAGGAATTGGTTTTGCGTTTAGTATATTGGCGACCCTTCCAATTGTCCTTTCAGCCATGCTCTCTTTAAGAATAGGATTCATGTCTTACTTTATCACGATCTTATTATTAGTCATTATGCAGCCGAGCGAATTGTTTGTGTTTCCTTTTACCACTGGTTTATTAGGGATTGCCCTCGGAGCTGCCTTTAAATTTTATCACCATTGGCTGCTAATTACTTTTTTTGGAGGAGCAGCGTTATCCATCGGGATATTATTCTTATTATATGTATTGAAATTTCCAGTTTTAGGTCCAGATGTATCTTATACAATTGATCTAAAAATAGTTGTCATTATTCTGATTTGCTCAATCATCTACAGCTTTGTATGGACTGGTTTAAGCAAAAGAGTGTTCAAATTAATATTTCCAATGGAGAAAAAGTAGGTAGGGCATGAAAATGCACTTCATAGATGAAGTGTATTTTTATAGAGCAAATGATCCAATTCTCCAAATGTGTGATCTATATCACTAACCCACAGTGATTTATCTAATATAATCACTGTGAGTTTAGTGTTAATACATAAGGAGTGATTATGTTGTTAGATCAAAAAACAATTGACATTATTAAATCAACCGTACCTGTATTAGAAATCCATGGAGAAGCCATTACCACTCGATTTTATCAATTGATGTTTGGAAATCATCCTGAGTTACTTCATATTTTTAACCATGCAAATCAAAAACAACGGAGACAGCAAAAGGCACTCGCTGGAGCTGTGTATGCCGCAGCAGCGTATATTGATAATCTTGAAGCTATTCTGCCAGTTGTAAAGCAAATCGGCCATAAACATAGAAGTCTTGGTGTAAAGCCGGAACACTATCCTATTGTTGGAAAGCATCTCTTATTAGCGATTAAAGATGTATTGGGAGCTGCCGCAACTGATGAAATTTTAGCGGCATGGGAAAAAGCTTATGGTGAGATTGCCAATGCCTTTATTAGTGTAGAAGAAGAGATGTATGAGGAAGCCTCTAATCAGCAAGGTGGATGGGATGATTTTCGTAACTTTGTGGTGGATCGTAAAGTTAAGGAAAGTGACGTCATTACCTCATTCTATCTTAAAGCAGAGGACGGTAAAGAAATTCCAACTTTCTTGCCAGGCCAATATATCAGCATTAAATTAGAAATCGATGGCGAGGAATATACTCATATTCGTCAATATAGTTTATCGGATGCACCTGGGAAAGACTATTATCGAATTAGTGTGAAGAAAGAGGCAGGCACTGCCAATCCTGATGGAAAAGTATCCAATTTTCTGCATAATCAGGTAAAAGAAGGCGACATCCTAAAGGTGAGTGCCCCTGCAGGTGACTTTGTTCTTGATATGAATCATCATACTCCTGTTGTTTTATTAAGCGGCGGGGTCGGTGTAACACCAATGCTAAGTATGTTAAAAACAGTCGTAAACGCTCAGCCAGAACGAAAAATATGCTTCATCCATGCTGCTGCGAATAGTAATGTTCATGCACTAAGGGATGAAATCAAAGAAATTTCTAAGCTCGAAACTGTAGATTCAATTGTTTTTTATGATTCGCCAACTGAAGATGACCGTACAAATAAACGCTTTGATGTTGAAGGTTTTGTCACAAAAGAGTGGCTTGGGGAAAATGTTCCGGTAAAAGAAGCCGACTTCTATTTCTGTGGACCTGTTCCATTTATGAGAGCCATCAACCAGGCGTTAAAGGATTTAGGTGTAAGTGAAGATCGAATCCATTTCGAATTCTTTGGACCAAAAGATAGTCTTGAAGAACAAGAAGAAAGAATTACTGTATAGAATAATAGAGTAGTCAATGGGGCTCCATATTTTTTGGTAGCCCCTTTTTAAAAAGTGAACAAAAAATTAGAAATCATTTGACAACTTAAAATAATTGTATATAATTAAGTTATCCATAGTTATTAAGATGTTTACCTTTTGGAAAATACCCTTTCAAAAAACGTTAACAGTAGATAATGATGGACAGGAAAATAAATCAACAATAAAACTGTATTATTTGCTATGACTCTATTCACATAGAGCAGTGAAGTGAATATAAGCCAGTTGTATAAAGTAGATTCCTATATATTAGGACTCCTTTTACAACTGGCTTTTTATTGTTCCTGTAATTAAAAAACTATTTCAGGAGGAATGAAAAATGAGTATTGCAGAAAAGAGTAAATTGAAATTTGAAATGGTGACGGAACATTATCAAGTGAAGGCACACCCACAATCCAATCGTTTATATCACATTGAATTATCGACGGAAAGTCTAATGAAATTTTTTGAAGCAGTAAAGAAAGAAAACTATTCTGTCCAACATTTGGAATATACTCCTTATGCTCGTCATATTATCGCATCACATTTATTGGATCAAGTAGGAGAAGAATTCGGTGCCTTACTTCGAAGTATTGTTCACGATCGTGAGTCTGGTGGATTTACACTTGGTTTGAACGGGGTTACAGAAAATACCGATGATTACGTGATTTTCTCAACTGCTGTTTCCCATCTAGTAGGTATTCCGAATTTTGATGCTATGACTGGAAAATACTATGCGCGTTTTAGCGTGAAAGATACAGATAACAGTGATTCTTATTTACGTCAGGCTTATCGTTTATTTACACTTCATACTGATGGTACCTTTGTCGATGAACCGACTGACTGGCTATTAATGATGAAAATGGTAGAACAAAATGCACGTGGTGGAGAATCAAGATTATTGCACCTAGATGATTGGAACGAACTAGATAAATATGCTTCACACCCTTTAGCTAACCATAAATTTACCTATAAAGCACCGAGCAGTAAGAATGTGGGTCAGGAAGTTGAGCGATTGACATTCTTTAATTATCATAACAAGCCGGGGATTTGTTATATTGATCAATTCGTTTATCCAGAGACAATTGAGCAGTCAAAATATTTGAGTGATCTTTCTAATTCGATGGAGAACGATGAAAATGTGATCGAGTTGGAACTTCCTGTAGGTGATTTAGTCGTGGTAAATAATATTTTTTGGCTACATGGCCGCGCAGCCTTTGAAAAGGATCCAAATTTATACCGTGAGTTACTTCGTCAACGTGGACGATTTAATGAAAATAATCTATAAATCTCTTAATTAACTTATAGAGAATTCATTTTCTATCCCTAGGGTGGAAAATGAATTCTTTTCTTTCAACTATTAGGCATTGGAACAGTTTTTAGTAGAAAAAAAGGGGGCTTTTTTGTGTTTGATTTTGCGATTGTAGGGGGAGGTATAGTTGGCTTATCGACCGGTATGGCAATTTATACACGATTTCCTAACGCTAAAGTAGTCGTGATTGAAAAAGAATCAGCTATTGCAGAGCATCAGACAGGTCATAATAGTGGGGTCATTCATTCCGGCATCTATTACAAGCCAGGTAGTTTTAAGGCACGATTTGCCCGTCAAGGCAGCCAATCAATGAAAGAATTTTGTCAAACTCATGGAATTGAGCATGACATTTGCGGGAAGGTCATTGTTGCTACAAAGCCGGAGGAAATGCCTCTATTAGATAATTTATTTAAGAGAGGCCTTGAAAATCAACTTGATATTCAAAAAATTAGTCCGGAAGAATTAAAAGAGATTGAACCCCACGTTAATGGCTTTGGGGCTATACGTGTTCCCCAAGCTGGTATTGTCAATTATCGTCAAGTTAGTGAGAGATTTGCTGATACAATTGAAGAAAGTGGTGGAGAAATAAGGTTAAATACAAAGGTAGAAAAAATTGTCGAAGAAGTCGATCAAGTGAACATTGAAACAAACAATGGTACAATAAAGGCACGTATGGTAATCAACTGTGCCGGTCTCTTTAGTGATCGTGTTGCTTTAGCGGCAGGGTATAAAACAGATATGAAGATTCTGCCTTTTAGAGGTGAGTATTATAAATTAAAACCGGAAAAGCGGTATCTTGTAAAACATTTAATTTATCCTGTTCCAAATCCTAAATTCCCATTCTTGGGTGTTCATTTTACCCGGATGATTACTGGAGAAGTGGATGCAGGACCGAATGCAGTGCTCAGCTTTAAACGGGAAGGTTACAAAAAGACAGATTTTAATGTAAAGGATCTTGCAGAATCTCTAAGTTATAGCGGTCTTTGGAAAATGGCAGGAAAGTTTATGAAAGAAGGAATGGAAGAATACGTTCGTTCCTTTAGTAAAAAACAATTTACCAAAAGTCTTCAGGAACTAATTCCGGAGATTCAAGAAGACGATTTAATACCGGCGCCTGCTGGAGTACGCGCCCAAGCCATCAGAAATGATGGAAGTATGGTAGATGATTTCCACATAATTATGGGCAAGCGTACCATTCATGTTTGTAATGCACCATCACCTGCTGCCACAGCTTCTATTGAAATTGGAAAAGAAATCGTAAGTAGGATTCCGGAACAAACAAACTTAAAAGAAACTGCGTTAATCATTTAATTTTAATGAGAGGTTGATCAAGGATGTTTAACGGAAAAACGATTTTTATTGCCGGTCATGCTCGGTTACCGCAAGGCATGGCTGCCAAAAGCGTCTTCGAAACCTTAACGATTACTGCGGAAGTGGATACAAAATATGGAGTAATTATTCAGGCTACCTGTACCTTGGCCACTGAACACGGACGTGATTTTATCGGTGGATTGTTAAGGGGGACAAGTTTAAATGATGGAGTGGAGGATGCCGTCAAGGCAATCGAAACCTATTATCGGGGCAAAGCAACAAACGCTTTAATTGCGGCCTTAAAAGACTTGCATTTGCATTTTCAACAAATTAAAGCAGAAGGAATAACAATTGTATAAAACCAATATTTCACTTTGTATTCCAGAAATCACTTGAAAAATATTTATAAAGGTTGTTGTAATTGTCCGGAGTAAATACAACTTCAGAGGCTCTCTCTCATTTTGTTTTACTGCTATTTCAAGTTTTTAAGACTTCAGACAAGATCAAACTGATTTGGCACAACTGTGTCCGAAGCTGCCATGACTTCGGACACGATCA
>NZ_JBALNY010000145.1:10382-10530 GCF_036962145.1 Bacillus sp. JJ1764
ACACGATCAAGCCAAATTCGGTATAACTGTGTCTGAAGTTACCCTGACTTCGGACACAATAAAGCAAAATTGTAGTAGTGGTGTCTGAAGTTCACCTGACTTCGGACACGATCAAACAAAATTTGGTATGACTGTGTCTGAAGTTACT
>NZ_JBALNY010000145.1:10616-12328 GCF_036962145.1 Bacillus sp. JJ1764
ATCAAGCCAAATTTGGTATAACTATGTCTGAAGTTCTCTTGACTTCGAACACGATCAAGTTAATTTGGCATAACTGTGTCCGAAGCTGCCATGACTTTGGACACAATCAAACTGAAATGTCATAACCATGACCGAAGTTACCCAGACCTCGGTTTGACAAAAAGAGATAATTATTTCGTAACCCGAAAAAATGTACACTAAAAATGGACCTTGGTTTCTAAGGTCCATTTTTAATGCCAAAAACAACAACCTATACGAAAATAGCCATCATTAAAGTTAAAAGAAGCAGTGATTTCTCTGCTTCTTTTTTGTTTTCATACCTTAATCGTCCGAAAATAGTTTAAAACTTGGAACAAAGGAAATGTTAAGAAGGGTAAAACATATTTTATTAATATGAATTAGTAAAGATAAGGAGGGTTTACATGTATAAAGAAAATAGCCCCTTATTCTCGGATGAATTCCTGGATGAACTCACAAAGGATATAAATGAAAAATATGGCTGGCCTAACAAAGAAGAAAATCTGGAATCAATCCATGAAGATGAGTAAAAATAATTGTTTGCCATTTTGTTTTTCTACACTGGCTACAATAACAAGTCATCTCCCTCGTGAAACCCAGGATAAATTTCGGGATGGAGTATATGAGCTATTTTAGCCAGGCCATTTAAAAGCCGAGGGGATGGCCTACAAAAAAGCGGTTCATCTAAAATGTGAAGTTGGTTGTTTTTTATCGCAGTCATTTGATCCCAGCCGGGGCGTTTCAGAATGACCTTTGGGTTAACTTTATTTTTTTGAACACCTACCCAAACGACACAGATTATATCTGGGTTGCGGAACTTAACCTCTTCCCAATCCGTCTGGAAACTTGCAACCACTTGGTCATCAAAAATATTTCTTCCACCCGCAAGCATGCTAATTTCTGTCAGCCAGTTCTGGGAACCCGGGGTGAAGATCGGCTTTGCCCACCATTCCCAATAAAGGGTTTTTGATTCTTTAACTTGTTGGCTTAAAGATTTATACAGTTTTAAGGTACGATTAAATCTTTCAAATAATTCGTTGGCCCGTGGGAAGGTGTTTGTGACATTGCCAACGAACAAAAGACAATTCCCCACTTCTTCTAGTGTTTGTGGATTTGGCACAATTACATATGGTATTTTACGTTTCTCTAACTCCTCGATATTTCGTTCCATACCCGGAACGGATAGGGAAGCTAAAACCAAATCAGGCTGTAGTTTCTCTATTTTATCCATATCGATGTTCAAATCTGGTCCCAACCTTGGCAATTCAGTAATTTCTTTCGGCCAATCTGAATAATCATCTACCCCTATTAATGAAGAAGTTAGCCCTAAATAGGCTATAAATTCAGTATTACTCGGACAAATGGAAATCAATTTCAATATACTTCCCCCTAATCAAATCTTCTTATTATCTATTATAATAAAAATCTCCATGTTCCCTATGCAAAAAATAATGATGAATGAACACAAAAATAAAATAAAATTCTGAAGTGAGAGTTAAGCCCAAAGGATCGCTATTTCATTTGGTTTTATCATTCTAGGAAAATGTAATAATTTTATGTAATATAATTGTTTGAGAACCTATGAACAAACTAGAGTATACTAATACGAAGAATGAATAGTGTTTAGAACCCTTGCGAATGCAGGGTTTTTTTGTGTAGTCAAGGGTATTTGAGCTCAGGGTAAATAAAATAGG
>NZ_JBALNY010000145.1:12430-16811 GCF_036962145.1 Bacillus sp. JJ1764
GAGATGTGATTTAAATCACAAAACTAAAAATGTGATGAAATTCACAATAATATAAAATTGAAATTTTTTAATCAAAGGAAAGGGGTACTAGTATGAAAGTAAAATCGGCTTTATTATTACTTGTTCTCACTATTGCTACAGTGTTAACAGGGTGTGAGCCACTCATGGTTCTGAATCCAAAAGGGCCACAAGCTGAAAGGCAAGCCCACGACATTTTATTATCGATCGGAATCATGTCATTAGTTGTTTTGGTTGTATTTGCTATTTTGATTTACGTATTGGTAAAGTATCGTGCATCAAAGCAAAGTCCTGATTATGAACCACCTCACATCGAAGGAAATAAGTGGGTAGAGTTACTATGTGTCGGAATTCCTGTTATTATCGTCGTTTACTTTTCAATCGTTTCTGTCCAAAGTAACTACATCGTTGAGGCAAAACCAAAACAGTATCAGGATCAGAAACCTATGGTGATTTATGCTTCTTCATCAGATTGGAAATGGCATTTTAGTTATCCGGAGCAAGATATTGAAACCGTTAACTATTTATACATTCCAACGGATCGTCCAATAGAATTTAAACTGTATTCTTACGGACCTATTACTAGCTTCTGGATTCCGCAACTGGGCGGACAAAAGTATGCCATGTCAAACATGGTAACAACCCTTCACTTAGCTGCTGATGAGCCTGGTGAAATGATGGGTCGAAACGCAAACTTCAGCGGTAAAGGAACAGCCGAAAATACATTTAATGTAACAGCCATGTCTGAGAAAGATTTTGATAAATGGGTAAAAGACGTAAAGAAAACAGCAAAACCTTTAACAGAGAAAAAATTTGATCAGTTATTAAAACCTGGTCACCTTGGACAAATGACATTTACAGGAACCCATTTAGAATTTAGTCCAGCTCCAAATCTGCATCATAGTGGATCAGAAAAGAGTCACGATGGAAAAATGGATTCTGAAATGGATATGAATATGGATATGGATATGTCAGATCACGATAAATAATAAGGTAATTTAAAAATAGTAAAAAGTTAATCTCTTGAGAGGAGTTAAAAAGAATGGATTTCTTTGATCGTTTTGCCATTCCTAATCCAAGTCTTGCCATTTACGCTTCGATGGTCGCGATCGGCCTTACGGTGGTCGCTATAATTGCGGGCCTGACTTATTTTAAAAAATGGGGATATTTATGGCGTGAATGGTTAACTACAGTGGACCATAAACGGATTGGTATTATGTATATGCTTTCTGCTTTAATCATGTTGTTCCGAGGCGGAGCTGATGCGATCATGATGCGCGCTCAGCTTGCAGTGCCTGATAATAAGATGTTAGACCCACAGCATTACAATGAAGTTTTCACCACACACGGGGTAGTCATGATTATGTTTATGGCCATGCCATTCATCTTTGCGTTTATGAACTTCGTAGTTCCATTGCAAATTGGTGCACGTGATGTGGCTTTTCCTAGATTAAACGCGTTAAGCTTCTGGCTTTTCTTCTTTGGAGCCATGCTATTTAATATCTCTTTTGTAATCGGAGGCTCACCTGATGCAGGTTGGACTTCATATTTTCCGCTAGCAGGGAATGAATTCAGCCCACACGTTGGTACCAACTATTATATGATCGCAGTTCAAATATCCGGCATTGGCTCCTTGATGACTGGTATTAATATGCTTACCACCATTTTCAAAATGAGAGCACCTGGTATGACATTGATGAAAATGCCAATGTTTACATGGGCTACGTTGGCAACAAACTTAATCGTTGTTACTGTTTTCCCAGTTATCACAGTTGCCCTTGCAATGGGTACGATGGACAGATTATTTGGAACTCACTTCTTTACCATGACAAATGGCGGAATGGATATGCTGTGGGCCAACCTTTTCTGGGTTTGGGGCCATCCTGAAGTATACATCCTTATTTTGCCGGCATTTGGAATTTACAGTGAAATTATCTCGACATTTTCTAGCAGAAACCTTTATGGCTATAAATCAATGGTAGCTTCCATGGTTGTGATCTCAGCTCTTTCCTGTATGGTTTGGGCGCACCATTTCTTTACGATGGGCCAAGGAGCACTATCAAACAGCTTCTTCTCCATCACGACAATGGCCATTTCGATACCAACAGGTGTTAAGATTTTTAACTGGCTGTTTACTATGTGGAAGGGGAAAATTCGTTTTACCGTTCCAATGCTATACTCGCTCGGTTTTATTCCGTTGTTTGTTATCGGTGGGATGACTGGGGTTATGCTAGCGATGTCTGCAGCAGACTATCAATACCATAATACCATGTTCTTAGTAGCTCACTTCCATAATACAATCATCCCAGGTGTTGTATTTGCGATGCTGGCAGGTTTAACGTTTTATTGGCCAAAAATGTTTGGCTTTATGCTAAATGAAAGAATTGGAAAATGGTCCTTCTGGACTCTCTCTATTGGATTCTGCTTAGCCTTCTTCCCGATGTATATTACTGGTTTGGATGGGCAAGCCCGTCGTATGTACACATATTCCGCAGCGACAGGCTATGGTCCGTTGAATATGCTATCATTTGTCGGTGCAGGAGTTATGGCGATCAGCTTTTTATTAATTGTTTATAACGTCTATTACAGTGTTCGTTATTCACCAAGAAATATTGGAGCTGATCCTTGGGATGCACGTACTCTTGAGTGGGCAACACATACTCCGATTCCGGAATATAACTTTGCCATTGAACCACACGTTACATCATACGAAGCATTCTGGGATTCTAAGAAAAAAGGTCACAAGCTGTTCCCAGGTAATTTGGAGAAAATCCATATGCCGAATAACAGTGGAGTTCCATTTATCATGGGTGCAATCTTCTTTGTGTTAGGCTTTTCACTGATTTTCTCACTTTGGATTCCAGCTATTGTTGCATTGCTTGGTATTTTTGCATGCATGGCAATGCGATCCTTTGAGAAAGATCATGGCCGTTATATTTCTTTAAAAGAAGTAGAAGAAACCGAAACGAAATTGCGAGGTGCTAATTAATGAAAGTCGACCACTCGCTGCCATTAGAATATAGTACGAAACAAAACGGAATGAATATTTTTGGATTTTGGGTGTTCCTCGCGGCTGAAATCATGCTGTTTGCGACACTCTTTACATCTTACTTTACGTTAGAACATAGAACCGGAGGCGGACCAGGCGGTACCGAAATTTTTGAAATTACCCCGGTGATCATTGAAACCATTTTATTATTATCAAGTAGTTTCACCATTGGACTTGCTGTTCACGCAATGCGGATAGGCCGTACAAAAGCTATGTTGACATTCTTCGTGATTACACTGCTTCTTGGTTTAGGATTCCTGGGCTTTGAAATTGATGAGTTTATGACCTATATCCATGAAGGAGCAACATTGCAGACAAGTGCGTTTACCGCCATGCTGATGACTACCTTGGGAACCCATGGTGCGCACGTTACCTTTGGATTATTCTGGGGAACAGCTATCATTTTGCAAGTGAAAAAGCGCGGACTAAGTCCTGAAACGGCAAACAAGTCATTTATCTTTTCGTTATATTGGCACTTCTTGGATGTGGTCTGGATCTTTATCTTCAGCTTCATCTATTTGAAAGGACTGATGTAAGATGAGTGAATTATTTCCGCGAAAACAAATAATGGGGTTTGTCTTTTCCTTGGTTCTAACAGCCGCTGCTCTAGCTGTTTATTACCTTCACTTGTCATTTGCACAAGGAATGATCGTATTGGTCATCACTGCTTTTGTTCAGGCGCTGCTTCAGTTAGTTGTGTTCATGCACGCTGGTGAAACGGATGACAAATGGATTATTTACGGAAAAGTGTTTTTCATGGTAGCAATTGCCTTAATAACTGTCTTTGGAACATTACTCATATTCCTTTGGGATATGTAGGAATAAAAGAGAAAGGGAGCATCTGATCAGATGCTCTCTTTCTTTATCTTTTGACTAAATATAATTTTGGTTTGATTGGCGCCATTTCAATTCCTCTATCGGTGTTTTCGACCATTTCCTCAGTGGCAATAAATAACATTCCTACTAAGAAGAACATGACTGATCCTACGATGGTGCCAATTCCAATTCCAATTACCGGATCCATATGGCTAATTATTATTCCGTATAAAAAGACCATAATACCAGTTATTAATGTAATACCACCGGCCCACTGAGTTACCTTTAAGATTTTCAAGCGTGAATTCATGATAACGGCCCCCTCTGTACGTATTCATTATTGGAATTTTAGATAAGTTGAAAGCGGTTTCTTTTTTGTTGTTTATAAAAAGCAACATTTCCACTTTCTATATAATACTATTATTCATTATGTTCACAAAATTGTCAAAACTTTTTCAAAAAATTGTTAAAATTTAGTTAATTATTTTTATACAAAAT
>NZ_JBALNY010000145.1:16855-18092 GCF_036962145.1 Bacillus sp. JJ1764
ATGTTACATTTATTAAGGTTAAAGTGAGATCAACAGAGGTATCTAACATGAAATCGCAATTAACAGCTTATATTACACTAATTTGTACATCAGGTGTTATTAATTTATTTTTATGCTTATCCGTATTTATAAAGCGGCATCATTATTCAAATGTGGCAAAATCCTTTATTATTTATACCTTGTGCATATCCATTTATTGTTTTGCTTCCGCCTTTGGATTAATGTCAACTAGCCTGGAGCAACTTAAATTTTGGACAATCATACAATACATCGGAATGCCGACATCTCCAGCATTAGGATTGCTGTTTATTATGCATTATTTAGGATATAACACAGCAAAAAAACGTTATATTTCTTTATTACTTATACCATTTATTAGTTTGGTCATGGTGGCAACAAATGATCTACATCATCTACATTATCGAGTATTTGAAATTGACCACAGCTTAGGGGCACCCTATGTACACCAGGAAATCGGTGTTTGGTATTTGATTCATGGAATATACACGTTTGCCTGTATGTTTGTTGCATTTTTTCTGGTTATCTCTCGTTGGAAAGAAACGGATAAAGTTTATCGGCCACAGTTAATTTCGTTAATGTTTGGCCAACTCATTCCAATGGTTACAGCTTTTATTTATTTAATAGGGTTTACACCTAAAGGGATTGACCCAGTTCCTATGGTTTTATGCTTTTCATCATTATTATATTTGTGGTCCATTAACGCATCACGATTGTTTTCCATTATGCCGATTGCAAAAGATGCCATATTTAATAGTATAAATGATGGTGTTATGGTGTTGGATGAATCCAATCGATTAATTGAGTTTAACCAAGCGGGTAAGGATATGTTTCCGTTAATAAATAAATTGATGTTTGGGATGGATTTTCATAAAGTCTGGTTATTGATTACAGGCAGCACATTTCCTTTTACATTAGAGGCTGCAGGAGTAAATCAGGAATTACGTTTAGCCTCTCATCAATCAGAGCGTATTTATAAGGTAAGGACATCACCGTTACAACCCACTAATAATAGTGATGGTCAATTAATCATTTTTTCAGACATTACAGAGTTAAAAATGTTGCAGATTAAATTAGAGCACTTGGCTTACTATGATGAATTAACCCAAATTTATAATCGACGAGCTTTTTTTCAACAATGTGAGGATGATTTCATTTTAGCCAAGAAGGTCTCATTACCATTTACAATTATTTTGTTTGACTTTGATCATTTTAAAAA
>NZ_JBALNY010000015.1:0-7010 GCF_036962145.1 Bacillus sp. JJ1764
TCGAAAAATTGTTCCAAATGCAAAAGGCTCTGGACTCTCATATTGAGCAAAAGCATCAGCTTCAAAACGAAGATTTATTTTCTAGAAAAGTACTAGCTTTACTGGTGGAACTTGGTGAATTAGCAAATGAAGCGCGCAGCTTTAAATTTTGGAGTGTCAAACCGGCCTCCCCCAAAGCCGTAATCCTTGAGGAATATGTGGATGGAGTGCACTTTATTTTATCACTCGGAATCGAATGTGGGTTTGATAAACAAATAATGGAATTAGACGTAAAACCGGAAATCGCTGATGTCACCGAACAATTTTTGCAGGTATATAACCAGATCAGTCAATTTCAAAAAGAAAAAAATGTAGCCAATTACCTAAAATTATTCTCAGCCTATTTTCAGCTTGGCAGCCTGTTAGGAATTGCTTATGAGGAAATGGAACAGGCATATTTTTCAAAAAACGAAGTAAATTATCAAAGACAACAAAATAATTATTAACAGAAAAATTTGTTAAAATATTTAGGGTTCCGATATAATAAGAGTGTACATACATAAAAGGGGGTTTATTATGCCTAATTTAGATGAAACACTGTTAATGCTTAAGGATTTAACGGATGCCAAGGGAATTCCCGGCAATGAGCGTGAAGTACGCGAAGTCATGAAAAAATACATAGCACCATTAGCAGATGAAATCACCACAGATGGCTTGGGAAGTCTGATTGCCAAAAAGGTTGGAAAAGAAGGCGGCCCAAAAATTATGGTAGCCGGGCATTTAGATGAAGTAGGTTTTATGGTAACCCAAATCGATGATAAAGGCTTTCTCCGTTTTCAGCCTGTTGGCGGCTGGTGGGGCCAAGTCATGTTGGCTCAGAGGGTTACAATTGTTACAAGAAAAGGTGACGTAACCGGAATTATTGGTTCCAAGCCTCCACATGTGTTATCTGCTGAAGCGCGGAAAAAGCCGGTAGAAATCAAAGATATGTTTATCGATATCGGTGCCTCCAGCCGTGAGGAAGCATCCGAGTGGGGCGTTCGTCCTGGTGATATGATTGTCCCTTACTTTGAATTTACGGTAATGAACAATGAAAAAATGCTGTTAGCAAAAGCATGGGATAATCGGATTGGCTGTGCGATTGCCATTGAAGTGTTGAAACAACTCCAAGGTGTTGACCATCCAAACATTGTTTACGGTGTTGGTACGATCCAAGAAGAAGTCGGCCTTCGTGGTGCCAAAACGGCAACATCTAAAATTGAACCGGATATCGGCTTTGCTGTAGACGTTGGTATCGCTGGAGATACTCCAGGAATTACCGAAAGAGAAGCAATGAGTAAAATGGGTAAAGGACCACAAGTTGTCATATATGACGCATCCCTTGTGGCTCATAAAGGCTTGTGTGATTTTGTCACTGATACTGCTGATGAATTAAACATCCCTTATCAATATGAGTCCATTCCAGGCGGCGGTACAGATGCCGGCTCGATCCATTTAACCCATAACGGTGTACCGGCTATGGCAATTACAATCGCAACGCGCTATATCCACTCACACGCGGCCATGCTGCATCGTGATGATTTTGAAAATGCTGTTAAGCTAATTGTTGAAGTCATCAAACGTCTTGACCGTGAGACAGTTGATAAGATAACTTTTGAATGATATCCTGATTCCCTCAGCTTCTTGGCTGAGGGGATTTTTTTATTTTGCAAGTAAAAGGGAATGTTTCGCAAGTAAATAAAAATGTTTTGCAAGTAAAGGAGAGTTTTTCACAAGTAAATGGGTGTAGGTTGCAAGTAAATAAAGATATTTTGCAAGTAAAATTATATTTTCCGCAAGAAAAAACTTTTTCAATAAAAAGGCCATCGACTTCTAAAAAGTCGACAGCCCTGTAAATTAATGTTTTAAGCCGTTTTCAAGAGTGGTAAGCAATTCTTTTTTCTCATCTTCGGATGAATTTTGCCAAATGACTTCAAATAATACCCCTAAGCCGGGTAACATTTTTTCCTCACCGCTTTGAATCGCATCCACGATTGTATCTTCCAACTGATCCTGTGTATTTCCGGAAACATTGTGAATAATTGCATTTCGTAAATTTAAGTTCATCGCAAATCTCTCCTTTTTCACACATTTCCTTATTATCATTTCTAAATTTGGTTTTATTATGTATTTTAATTAGGCTATAATGGAAAAATCAGAGTAAATTAAAGGGGATCACAGAATTGAAATATATTCAGTCTTTGCAAAATCCACAAGTTAAACAATGGAAAAAGCTATTAACCAAAAAAGAACGTGACCGCTTAGGGACCTATTTAATAGAAGGATATCACTTGGTAGAGGAAGCATTGAAGCAACCGGAGCAAGTATTAGAAGTAATTGTTTCTGAAAAAATTGGAATGCCATCAAGGCTGGATGTTGGCTCTACTCCGGTATTTTCTGTAACAGAGGAAATCGAAAAAGAACTCGCAGAAACAGAAACTTCCCAAGGGATATTTGCAGTGTGCCGCCAGGATAATCAACCTGAAGCTTTGTCCGATGCCAAAACCTATCTTCTGATTGATGCGGTCCAAGACCCGGGTAACCTTGGAACCATGATTCGAACGGCTGATGCTGCTGGGATCGATGCAGTGATTGTCGGCCGCGGCAGTGTAGATATTTTTAATTCAAAAGTGTTGCGCTCTGCCCAAGGCAGCCATTTTCATCTTCCCATTATTAGAGGGGATTTGCTGCAATGGATGAATCAATTGAGAGAAAAAAATATTCCTGTTTACGGTACAGCACTTGAGGGGGCTGAAGCATATACTAGTACTTCACCTACAGATTCATTTGCTTTAATCGTTGGAAATGAAGGGAATGGTGTGAATCAAGAACTTCTTGCTGAGACCACTGCCAACCTATATATTCCTATCTTCGGCAAAAGTGAATCATTAAATGTCGCAGTTGCAACAGGAATTTTGTTATATTATTTGAAACACAAGGAAAATTAGTATATAATATTGAACAATATTGATAATACAAAAACGATGACGGAGAAAAGTATTTTGTCAAAGAACATCCAGGGAGAAAGTGCCGAGACTGCAAGCACTTTTATGGGAAAGACAAAAGAAGTTCACCTCCTGAGTTGGCATCGGGACCATTTTTCATAATGTAAAGATGCATCGGCAGAAGCCGTTATCCGAATGAAGTGAACACAAATGGCTTACATATGTGTTAACAAGGGTGGTACCACGACTAATACCTCGTCCCTTTTTTAGGGGTGGGGTTTTTTTATTTTCCCAAAACGCTCATTCGAAACCATTACATAAACCATTAAGGAGGAAATAGAATGCAAGAACGATTAAAGGAATTGCAAGCTGAAGCTATTCAAAAGGTAGAACAATCTTCAAGCCTAAAAGAATTAAACGATATTCGCGTAGCCTATCTCGGCAAAAAAGGTCCTATTACCGAAGTGCTGCGAGGCATGGGGAAACTTTCTGCAGAAGAGCGCCCAATTATGGGGGCACTTGCTAATGAAGTAAGAGAAGCCATTGCTTCAAAAATTGAAGCCAAACAAGCAGAGCTAGAAGAAGCTGCTGTTCTTGAAAAATTAGCATCTGAAAGCATTGATGTAACACTTCCTGGACGTCCGATTAAAACGGGCAGTCACCATCCATTAACCAAAATCATTGAAGAAATTGAAGATTTGTTTATCGGTATGGGCTACGAAATTGCCGAGGGTCCAGAAGTGGAACAGGATTACTATAACTTTGAAGCGTTAAACCTGCCAAAAGGCCACCCTGCCCGTGATATGCAGGATTCCTTCTATATTACTGAAGAAATTTTAATGCGTACTCATACATCACCGGTTCAGGCCCGCACCATGGAAAAGCATGGAGGTAAAGGACCCATCAAAATTATTTGCCCTGGTAAAGTATATCGCCGTGATAATGACGATGCGACTCACTCCCATCAATTCATGCAAATTGAAGGGTTGGTTGTCGGAGAAAATATTCGCATGAGCGATTTAAAAGGAACACTTGAAGTTTTTGCGAAAAAAATGTTCGGTCAAGACCGTGAGATTCGCTTACGCCCAAGCTTCTTTCCATTTACAGAGCCATCGGTTGAAATGGATATTTCCTGTAAAATGTGCGGTGGTCATGGCTGTAATGTATGTAAGCAAACTGGCTGGATTGAAATCCTTGGAGCCGGAATGGTTCATCCAAACGTACTTGAGATGGCTGGATATGAT
Organism: Bacillus sp. JJ1764; assembly: GCF_036962145.1. Taxonomy (NCBI): domain Bacteria; kingdom Bacillati; phylum Bacillota; class Bacilli; order Caryophanales; family Bacillaceae; genus Bacillus; species Bacillus sp. JJ1764. The sequence continues at coordinate 4,208 of NZ_JBALNY010000015.1, forward strand.
TCAAAAAAATACACTGGTTTTGCTTTCGGAATGGGTCCAGAGCGAATTGCGATGTTAAAATATGGTGTGGATGATATTCGCCATTTCTATACAAATGATGTTCGTTTCTTAAAGCAATTTTCATTACACGAGAAATAGGAGGTTGACGACCGATGTTCGTTTCATATAAATGGCTCCAAGATTATATTGATTTGACTGGAGTAACGGCAGCAGAACTTGCTGAAAAAATTACGAAAAGCGGAATTGAAGTAGAAGGTGTAGAAGTTTTAAATGAAGGAATTAAAGGAGTAGTTGTTGGTCACGTAGTAGAACGTGAACAGCACCCAAATGCTGATAAACTAAGCAAATGTTTAGTGGACATTGGCCAAGGTGACCCAGTGCAAATCATTTGCGGAGCACCTAATGTGGCTAAAGATCAAAAGGTTGCCGTAGCGACAGTTGGCGCTGTACTACCCGGCAATTTCAAAATAAAAAAGGCTAAGCTTCGCGGCGAGGAATCCAATGGCATGATCTGTTCCCTTCAAGAGCTTGGCATGGAAGGAAAAATTGTTCCTAAAGAATATTCAGAGGGGATTTTTGTTTACCCTTCTGATGCTGAGGTTGGCAGTGATGCACTTGCGTTATTAAATAGAGATGATGAAGTGCTCGAGCTTGGCTTAACACCAAACCGATCAGATTGCTTAAGCATGCTTGGTGTGGCTTACGAAGTAGCTGCCATTCTTGGCAGAGAGGTAAAACTGCCGGAAACAGATCTTCAGCCTTCCAATGAAAAAGCAACTGATTATGTAAAAGTTATCGTCGAAGCAAAAGAAGACAATCCATTGTATGTGGCAAAAATGATCAAAAACGTAAAAATTGGTCCATCACCGCTTTGGATGCAAACAAGATTAATGTCCGCTGGTATCCGACCGCATAATAACGTCGTTGATATTACCAACTACATTCTGCTTGAATACGGCCAGCCATTGCACGCATTCGATTATGACCGCTTAGGTTCTAAAGAGATCTTGGTACGTCGCGCGAATGATGGCGAAAAATTTGTAACTCTTGATGATGTGGAACGCACTTTAACTTCCGAACACCTTGTCATCACCAACGGCGTTGAGCCAGTTGCCATGGCTGGAGTTATGGGCGGAGCCAATTCTGAGGTAACATCTGATACCACTAATGTTCTATTAGAATCTGCATATTTTAATGGAGCTACGGTTAGAAAAGCTTCGAAAGATAATAGTTTAAGAAGTGAAGCGAGTGCCCGTTTTGAAAAGGGTGTTGATCCTAATCGTGTTCGTGCAGCCGGAGAACGTGCCGCGTACTTAATGGCTAAGTATGCAGGCGGTGAGGTATTAGAAGGTGCGGCAGAAGTAGATGTGCTAACAGTTGAGCCGGCAGTTGTGTCTGTTACACTTGAAAAAATTAATCGGGTGCTGGGAACAGAACTTAGCATGGATCAAGTAAAAGAAATTTTTGACCGTTTGCAATTTGGTTCCAGTATTGAAAATGATACCATCACTGTAACGGCACCGACGCGCCGTGGCGATATTAAAATAGAGGAAGATTTACTTGAAGAAGTAGCTCGCCTTTATGGGTATGATTATATTCCAAAAACATTGCCGATTGGCTCTTCAACACCTGGTAAACTATCCGAATACCAGAAAGGACGCCGTGTTGTCCGTCAATATCTAGAAGGTGCTGGACTATATCAGGCAGTGACATATTCTTTAACAAGTGAAGATAAAGCAGCTCAATTTGCAATGGAGAAACGCGAAGCAATCCGTTTAGCAATGCCAATGAGCGAAGATCGAAGCGTACTTCGTTTAAGCATTCTGCCGCAGCTGTTGGAAGTAGTTAAATACAATAGTGCAAGACAAAACGACAGCCTGGCTGTTTATGAAACGGGCAATGTCTTTTTATCAAATGGTGTGGAGGTGCTTCCTGAAGAAGAAGAGCATCTTGCAGGGGCAATTACAGGCCTATGGCACCAGCACTCATGGCAAGGCGAGAAAAAACCAGTTGACTTCTTTGTCTTAAAAGGAATCTTAGAAGGACTATTTGAAAAGCTTGGATTAACTGAAAACGTTCAATATGTCCAGTCGCAAGTGGAGGGCATGCATCCGGGACGTACGGCAGAACTCCTACTAAATGGTGTAAAAATTGGCTTTGCCGGTCAAGTCCATCCGAGTGTCCAAAAATCATTGGATTTAAAAGACACCTATGTTTTCGAACTATCATTAAAAGCGATTCTTGGCGAAGAGACTGCTGCATTGCAGTATAAGTCAATTCCTCGTTTCCCATCCATCACAAGAGATATTGCCCTTGTGGTAAACAGTGAAACAGTGTCAGGCACCCTGAAAGAAATCATTGTAACTGCCGGTGCACCACTGCTTCAAGAAGCGCAGGTATTTGACCTGTATGAAGGCGACAAGCTTGAAGCCGGCAAGAAATCTGTGGCATTCAGCCTACGTTATGTCGATCCGGAACGGACTTTAACAGATGAAGAAGTAACAAAGGTTCACAATCGCGTATTAGCTGCATTAGAAGAAAAAGCTGGCGCGGTATTAAGGGGCTAAAATTTGAAAAGAGTACTCTGTGGTTTTTTAAAACTGCGAGTACTCTTTTTTTTATGATACTCATTTTTATAAAGCCCGATTAGTGAAAAACAGGATGGCCGCGGTCGTTATGAGGAGTTCATAAAGCCCGGTTGGTAGAAAAAAGGAGGGAGCAGTCATTATGAGAGTTTCATAAATCAATTTAGAAAAAGAGTCGCCAATAAGCCCTCTTGGCGCCTGCCCAAGAGCATCCAAAA
>NZ_JBALNY010000015.1:7107-14196 GCF_036962145.1 Bacillus sp. JJ1764
ATGTCGCCAATAAGCCCTTTTGGAGTAAGTCTCCAACAAACAAAATAAAAAAGGCCGCCAATGGCGAACCTCTCCCAAATTATCCCTAATACTTCTCATAAATCCTATCATAATCCCCCGCCAGAGCCACATCCAAATCCGTTAACCCGCCCGAGTTCCAAGACGTCAATCGTAAAGAAACCAACTTATAATCAATAGAAATAAATGGATGATGATTTTTCTCCTCGGAAAGCTGGGCAATTTCATTCACAAAGGCTACTCCCTTTAAAAATTCACGAAAACGGTACTTCTTTACGATAAATTTCCCGTCCAATTTCCATCCAGGCAATTGAGCTACTGCTGAGACAATCTCTTCATCACTTAACCGTCTGGCCACAAAAAATCCTCCTAAGAACGTTTTTTCTTCACAATCTGCAGCGCCTTATCCGTATTGGCGAAGTGCATCTTCACAAAAGTAGGCAATGTCTCTTGACCCTTTTTCAAAATAAGCTTGGCGGCAGCTTCATCAACATGTTTACCAGCGCCTTTGGGAATCGTAAATCCAGCAGCTACACTCAATTTATCAATGTACTGGATAAATGCATATCGAGCCAGAATACTAGCAGCTGCAACAGATAGATGAACTCCCTCTGCCTTCGTACTGAAATAAACATTCTCCCTAGCAATAGCTTTTTGTCCTTTTAGATGTTGAAAATACGTACTTGACTGGACGAACTGATCAATCAGAATCGCTTCCGGTTTGGCTGGTGCTATTTTTTCCAACACATTTACTATTGCCTGATTATGGAGAACAGCTTTCATTTTTCCCTGGGACCAGCCGGCACTTTGTACCTGATTATATTTATCATTCCTCAGAGTCATCAAGCTAAAAGGCACGATATTCTTAATGACTTTGGCAATTTCTATAATTTTTTCATCGTTTAAATCTTTGGAATCTCGCACACCTAATTCTTGCAGCAACGGGATATCTTCTTTTTTTGCATAGGCTGCCACGACGGTAATCGGGCCAAAGTAGTCTCCAGTTCCAACTTCATCTGAGCCAATCACTGACATCTGACTAAACCCAGCTGGTAAATTTCCAGCAGAGGATGTAGATTTTGCAACACGTGGTTTCGCGGCAGCAGCAGTGCCCCATTTTCCAGCCTCATTTTCACAACTATTCCCTTGAAAAAGAACCTTTCCGGATTTATAGGCTGTAACTGTGCAAGAACCAGTTTTGGCGGAGAACACGCTTCCTTGGGGTAGTTTTTCTGCCAAGTTTTCATTGTAGTAGTCTCTCATTTTCATAATCGTACCCATATCCAATTGCAACACAATATTTCCCAATTTCCATGCACCACATTTCTAATAAATAGTTACTTCGCTAATTTGTTTGACTTTTCGACTTATATCCGTTCATGTTATGATATAGTGTAGGATTCTTGAAAGGGGCATTTACATTGTCTAGTAAAAACAAAAATAAAATTACCGTTGATATATACGGACAGCAATATGTCATTTTAGGTACTGAGAATCCAGGTCATATCCGGCTGGTTGCATCATTGGTCGACGATAAAATGCGCGAAATCAGTTCTAAGAATCCTTCGCTAGATGTTAACAAACTTGCTGTTCTAACTGCAGTGAATGCAGTCAATGACTATATCAAAATGAAGGACGAATTGGAACAAATAAAGAATGAACTAGAAAAAGTAAAGGACTAAATAGTAATGTTGGATATTGCCATTATTCTTATTCTCATTATCGGTTTTTTTGTGGGTCTTAAACGGGGCTTTATCTTGCAGCTTGTGCACTTAACTGGATTTATTATTGCATATATAGTTGCATTTGCCTACTATCAAGAATTAGCCCCGAAGCTAACCCTGTGGATTCCTTATCCCAACTTGGGGGAGGGTACAGTTTTAAAAGTAATTACTGACTCGAGCAATGTAGAGACAGCTTTTTACCGGGCGATTGCGTTTGTGATCATCTTCTTCGCAGTGAAGATTTTGCTGCAAATCATCGGGTCTATGCTAGATTTTATTGCTCATTTGCCAATCTTAAAACAACTAAATATTTGGGCTGGTGGATTACTAGGTTTTATGGAAGTGTATTTAGTGATATTTATTTTATTATACATTGCTGCCTTAATTCCAATGGATGTTTTGCAAAATCCTTTGAACCATTCTGCTCTGGCTAAGTCAATTGTCAATCACACACCGATTCTTTCACAGCAATTTAAAAGTATGTAATTGGAAGAAAACTTCTCTGTGGAAAGAGAAGTTTTCTTATTTTAGGTAAAAAAGGTTAAAATGATATTGTGCTAATGTTTAGGCAGGTGATTGGAATGAAAGTGAATAAAAAGGAAATAGTTCGACTATTGGAAACGATTGCGATTTATATGGAATTAAAAGGGGAGAACACCTTTAAGGTTTCTGCTTTCCGCAAGGCTGCAAACGCTCTGGAAACAGACGAACGTAGTTTATCTGAAATAGAGGATTTTACATCGATTCCAGGCATAGGAAAAGGCACAGCTGCCGTGATTGAAGAATACATAACAGAAGGCTCATCCTCTGTTTTACTGGAGTTAAAAAAAGAGGTTCCGGCCGGTTTGATTCCGCTGTTGCAAATTCAGGGGCTTGGCGGTAAAAAAATCGCTAAGCTTTACCAAGAAATTGGAATTACGGATGTATCAAGTCTAAAGGCTGCCTGCCAAGCTGGAAAAGTTCAGGCATTGGCCGGTTTTGGAAAAAAAACAGAAGAGAAAATTTTAAATGCCATTGCCAATGTAGGTTCCAGACCAGAACGTTTGCCACTGGCTTTTATGCTCCCGATTGCAGAATTAATCGAAGCAAGACTAACTGAAATTCGGTATATTGACCGGTTTTCTAGGGCAGGCAGTCTGAGAAGAATGCGTGAGACTATTAAAGATCTTGATTTTATAATTGCAACTGAACATCCTGAAGAAGTTCGTGCAGGATTGTTAAAATTGCCCAATATCAAGGAAATTATCGGTGCGGGGGACACCAAGGTTTCTCTAACCTTTGAATTTGATCTGGATATTTCCGTTGATTTTCGCTTAGTAAAGCCAAAAGAATTCATTACGACTCTTCACCATTTTACCGGGTCAAAGGACCATAATGTCCGGATGAGGCAGCTTGCTAAGGAACGTGGAGAAAAAATCAGTGAATATGGTGTAGAAAACGTTGAGACTGGGGAAATATTGACATTTACGTCCGAAGCTGAATTTTTCAAGCATTTTGATCTTCCGTTTATACCACCTGAGATTAGGGAAGACGGCAAGGAAGTCGACACTTTTTCTGCAAATGAGGATTTAATTGAACTGGATGACATAAAAGGCGATCTCCATATGCACTCAACCTGGAGCGATGGGGCCAATACGATTGAAGAAATGGCCGAGGCTTGTAGGGCCAGAGGTTATCAATATATGGCCATTACCGATCATTCGCAGTATTTAAAGGTGGCAAACGGATTAAACCGTGAACGGCTGTTAAAACAGATGGAAGAAATAAAAAAATTGAACAAAAAATATGATGATTTTCTCATTTTGTCCGGTATTGAAATGGATATTTTACCGGATGGCACTTTAGATTTCGAGGATGATTTATTAAAGGAGATGGATTTTGTCATTGCCTCGATTCATTCAGCATTTTCTCAGCCAAAGAAAAAAATCATGGAACGTTTAAAAATAGCGCTTACGAATGCACATGTTGACTTAATTGCCCACCCTACCGGCAGAAAAATTGGTAAACGGGAAGGCTATGAAATAGATATTGAAGAACTAATTCAACTGGCAAAAGAAACCAATACTGCATTGGAATTAAACTCTAATCCAAACAGACTGGATCTCAAGCCGGAGTATTTAAGAATGGCTCAGGAAGCCGGAGTAAAAATTTTAATCAATACGGATGCTCATATGCTGGATACATTATCCCACATGGAAATTGGCGTATCCGTAGCAAAAAAGGGTTGGATCAAAAAAGCTTCCGTTCTAAATGCACTAGATAAGAATGATTTGCTGAATTTTTTGACCAATAGGAAGGTATAAACACTTCTACCAAGCATAAGTCAACTAGGTCTGTGCCTTTTAGGCTCGCCAGTCGGCGAGTTCTCTTTCATAATCGAAATTAAAGGGGGGTTAAACCTCATGCAAGAACGAGTTTTTAAAGTATTAGAATTCACGAAAGTAAGGGAGCAGCTACTTGAGCATGCTTCTTCAACACTTGGAAAAGACAAGATCAAGCATCTTGTCCCGTCTATAGATTTTGAAGAGGTGGTAAAGCTTCAGGACGAAACTGATGAGGCAGCCACTGTTTTACGTGTAAAAGGCCATATCCCGTTAGCAGGTATTTACGATATTAGAGCCCATATTAAACGATCTGTGATCGGTGGTGTCTTAAGTCCACATGAGCTTGTCCAAATCGCTAGCATTATCCATGCAAGCAGGCAAATGAAGCGATTTATCGAGGAGTTTTCTGAGGACAGAACGGAAATTCCAATTTTGGCAGAGGAAGTCGCTAAAATCATCCCTTTGACAGACCTGGAACATGCTATAAAGCAGGCCATTGACGAAAGTGGTGAGGTCCTTGATGGTGCGAGTGAAACGTTGAGGACATTACGGCATCAACTTCGAGCAAATGAAGCACGTGTCCGTGAAAAATTGGAAAGTATGATCCGTTCCTCGAGTGCACAGAAAATGTTGTCAGATGCGATTATTACCATTCGTAATGACCGTTTTGTCATTCCGGTTAAACAAGAATATCGCGGTCATTATGGCGGTATTATTCATGACCAGAGTTCTTCCGGTCAAACTTTATTTATTGAACCGCAGGTCATCGTGCAATTGAACAATCAATTGCAAGATATACGCGTAAAAGAACAGCTTGAAATTGAGCGGATTTTAACAGAGCTGTCGGCAAGATCTGCAGAGCATGATTCTGAGCTTACCGTGATTGTTAATGTCATGGCTAATTTAGATTTTATTTTTGCTAAAGCACGTTATGGCAAAAAAATAAAGGCCGCAAAACCTACGATGAATCATGAAGGAAGGATTTCGTTATTTAAAGCACGGCATCCATTAATCTCGATCGATGAAGTCGTACCAAATGATATTTTGCTCGGGAAAGATTATACCACTATTGTGATTACTGGACCAAATACTGGCGGTAAAACCGTTACTTTAAAAACTTTGGGACTTTGTTCGTTAATGGCTCAGGCAGGATTGCAGGTGCCTGCCCAGGATGGTTCAGAGTTGGCTGTATTTGATGCCATCTATGCAGATATTGGTGATGAGCAGTCGATTGAACAAAGCTTAAGTACTTTTTCCTCACATATGGTGAATATTGTAGATATTCTGGGAAGGGTTGATTTTAATAGTTTAGTCTTATTTGATGAACTTGGAGCTGGAACCGACCCGCAAGAAGGGGCAGCATTGGCCATTTCCATTTTGGATGAGGTCCACAGACGGGGTGCCAGGGTGGTGGCTACGACTCATTATCCGGAATTAAAAGCATATGGATATAATCGAGAAGGGGTTTTAAATGCCAGTGTAGAGTTTGATGTAGAAACATTAAGTCCTACCTATAAACTGCTATTAGGTGTCCCTGGAAGAAGTAATGCTTTTGAAATTTCTAAACGGCTGGGTTTAAATGACAGGGTCATTGAAGCCGCCCGCTCACATGTAAGTGAGGATACAAACCAAATCGATCAAATGATCGCCTCGCTTGAAGAAAGTAAACGTCAGGCAGAGATCGAATATCAGGAGGCACGTGATTACTTAAATCAGGCAGAAAAGCTGCATCATGATTTGCAAAAACAAATGATGGAGTTTTATGATAAGAAGGATGACATGCTCGAAAAAGCAGCTGAAAAAGCAGAAACCATTTTGGAGGATGCCAAAAAAGAAGCGGAAAGCGTTATTCGTGACTTAAGAAAAATGCGGATTGAAAAGCATGCGGAAGTGAAAGAGCATGAGTTAATCGATGCAAAACGTCGGCTTCAAGAAGCTGCTCCTGTTATTAAAAGGTCTAAACAAACTGCTGTAAAGAAAACGAAACAGCATATCCTCATGCCAGGAGATGAGGTCAAAGTTCTAAGCTTTAATTCAAATGGAACTTTATTGGAACGAATTTCCGACTCGGAATGGCAAGTTCAAATGGGTATTATGAAAATGAAAGTAAAGGAAAAAGATTTGGAGTACATTACTACACCAAAGCAGGCTGAGACGAAACCACTTGCAATTGTTCGGGGCAGAGATGCTAATGTTAAACTAGAACTGGATTTGCGTGGAGAGAGATATGAAGACGCTTTGTTAAGGGTGGAGAAATACATTGATGATGCTTTGCTTGCCAACTATCCGCGAGTGTCCATTATCCATGGTAAAGGTACAGGAGCATTAAGACAAGGCGTGCAGGAGTATTTAAAGAATCATCGATCAGTTAAGAAAATTCGCTTTGGAGAAGCCGGTGAAGGCGGTTCTGGTGTGACTGTCGTAGAATTTAAATAAGGTACGGGGAGACAAGGCAATGGACCAGTTTTGGGAAAACAGGTATATTCATATTGCGGCCTACTATAGTGTTGTCATTTTATGTATCATTGTTTTTTTAGCGGTATTTGAAATGGTCACTAAGTATAAAAATTGGGATGAGATTAGAAAAGGTAATATGGCCGTTGCCATGGCTACCGGGGGGAAGATTTTTGGAGTAGCTAATATCTTTCGACACACAGTTGAAAATCATAATTCATTACTTTCAATGGTGGGCTGGGGAATTTATGGTTTTTTGCTGCTGTTAGCCGGTTATTTTATCTTTGAATTTTTAACACCTACCTTTAAAATTGATGAGGAAATTCAAAATGATAACCGTGCAGTAGGGTTGATCTCTATGGTCATTTCGATCGGGTTATCTTTTGTCATCGGCGCAGGTATTTCATAAGGGGAGTATGAATGTGGAGAAATTAGCTAAAGTGCTGCTTGCATTCTGTGGCTTATTTTTACTGATTGGGGTCATCTATTTACTATTTTTTTCTTAAAAGAGTGAATCATCGCTGATAAAAACGGCGGTGATTTTTTATTTTGGCTATGTTAAAGAATAC
>NZ_JBALNY010000015.1:14320-20579 GCF_036962145.1 Bacillus sp. JJ1764
AACACCCACGAACCGCACGTGCCTGAAGCGGAAATCAACATACTAGTTTTACTGAGCCTTTATTTTATAAAAATAATGAAATAAAGCTGACTTAAAAAAGGTCAAGTAGACAAGGTGTGAACTTATTTCAATTTAAGGAAACTCCATTGTTTAATGGAAAATACTGTACTATAATTAAAGGGTGAGAATTTTGAAAATTTCAATAAAAGGGGGAGGTCCGTTCATGTCGGAGTCCAGACCGTGGTTGAAAAATTATCCTAAAGATATTCCCACCACCATTGACTACTCCACAGAGCCGGTACAAAAATTTTTACAAAAATCAGCAGAAAGCTTTCCGGAAAAAATTGCGATTCATTTTATAGGAAAGGAAATGACGTATAAGCAGCTTTACCAAGATGCCTTAAAGTTTGCTGTCTATCTTCAGGAAATCGGTATAAAGAAGGGTGACCGTGTTGCCATCATGCTGCCGAACACTCCACAAGGCGTCGTTAGTTATTTCGGAATCCTCATAGCTGGGGGAATCGTTGTTCAAACGAACCCTTTATATACGGAACGCGAGCTCGAATATCAAATGAGCGACTCCGGAGCAAAAGTAATCGTCACCCTAGATATCCTCTATCCACGCGTCTCAAAGGTCATGCCACAAACCAATTTGCAGCATATTATTGTAACCGCTATCAAGGAATATCTGCCATTTCCCAAAAATCTTATCTATCCTTTCATCCAGAAAAAACAATATGGAATTGTTGTTAAGGTAAAACATGAGGGTCCAATTCACCTATTATCCGAAATCATGAATAGATCTCTTGGACAGGTGAAGGAGTATGATTGTAACGTAGAAGAAGACTTGGCATTACTTCAATATACGGGGGGAACCACAGGAGCCCCTAAAGGAGTCATGTTGACGCATAAGAATTTAATCACTAATGCTACAATGAGCCAGGCTTGGATTCCTAGGTGTAGGCCCGGTGAAGAATCTGTATTGAGTATTGTCCCATTTTTCCATGTATATGGCATGACAGTGTGTATGCTTTTGGCGGTGAAGATGGCAGGCAAATTAATCATCCTTCCTAAGTTTGATGCCCTCGATACCTTAAAAACCATTCATAAGCAGCGGCCAACCCTTTTCCCAGGTGCACCTACCATCTATATTGGTTTACTTAATCATCCTGATCTGAAAAAATATGATTTATCTTCCATAAATGCATGTATCAGTGGTTCTGCTCCGTTACCGCTGGAAGTTCAAGAAAAATTTGAAGAAGTAACAAAAGGGAAACTGGTAGAAGGCTATGGGCTTTCAGAAGCATCTCCGGTAACCCATTCCAATTTCTTATGGGACGTCGAACGAATAAAAGGCAGTATAGGAGTGCCTTACCCTGATACTGACTCAAAAATCATTTCCATTGATACTGGTGAACCCTTGCCTGTAGGAGAAATAGGGGAAATCGTTATTAAAGGTCCACAAATTATGAAGGGTTACTGGAATCGTCCTGAAGAGACGGATGATGTGTTAAAGGAAGGATGGTTGTTTACAGGTGACCTCGGTTATATGGATGATAAGGGCTATTTCTATGTGGTCGACCGGAAAAAGGATATGATCATTGCCGGGGGCTATAATATTTATCCAAGAGAGATAGAGGAAATATTATATGAGCATCCCGATGTCATGGAAGCAGTGGTAGCAGGCGTACCCGATCCATATCGCGGGGAAACGGTGAAGGCTTTTATTGTGTTAAAAGAAGGTTCGACAGTTTCAGGAGAAGAAATGAACCAGTATGTCAGAAAATATTTAGCTGCTTATAAGGTACCAAGACTTTATGAATTTAGAAAAGAATTACCAAAAACAGCAGTGGGAAAAATATTAAGAAGAATGCTGGTAGAAGAAGAACTACAAAAATTAGAAGATGAAGCAAAAAAACACGCTTAGTTTGCGCCATTATTTTTTTTGAATAAAAAGGCTTGTCATAGAACCAAATTTCAAAAAAATAATCAATTACGGATTTAGAATTTCTTGACAGAATAAAAGTTTAAAATTATTATAAAAATATGAATGATTATTCATTCATATTTTTATTTTACTATTATATATATTAAACCATTTTTTCCAAAGGAGGGATACCATGAAAAAAACAAAGCCAAAGTACATGCAAATTATTGATGCAGCGGTCATCGTCATCGCCGAAAACGGCTATCACCAGGCCCAAGTCTCAAAAATTGCAAAACAAGCTGGAGTGGCTGATGGGACCATCTATCTATATTTTAAAAACAAAGAAGACATCCTTATCTCTCTCTTTGAAGAAAAAATGGGAAATTTTATCGAAGAAATAGATCAAAGGACAGCAGGAAAAGAGACCGCGACAGAGAAGTTATTAATGATGATCGATGCTCATTTCGAATTGCTTTCTCAGGACCATTATCTTGCGATTGTAACACAATTGGAATTAAGGCAATCTAACAAGGATTTGCGTTTAAAAATCAATAATGTATTAAAAGGATACTTAATGGTCATTGATAAGATCCTTGAAGAAGGTAAGGAATCAGGTGAGTTTGCAAGTGACCTTGATGTCCGTCTTGCCCGGCAAATGATTTTTGGCACCATTGATGAAACTGTAACGTCTTGGGTGATGAATGAGGAAAAGTACGATCTCAAAAAGCTGGCGGTTCCTGTCCACAAGCTATTAATCAACGGATGTACAAAACGCTAGTGTGCTAAGAATAGGGGGAGTAATATGGAGTATTTAAAATGGTCAAGCGGGGATGGTATTGCCACTATTACCCTACAGCGTCCTCCTGCGAATGCGCTTTCATCAGGGCTTTTGCGGGAGTTAGCTGGTGTCCTGGATGAAATTGAGCCAAATCGTGACATTAGGGTCGTGGTGGTTCATGGTGAAGGGAGATTCTTCTCAGCTGGGGCAGATATTAAAGAATTTACAACAGTAAAATCTTCTGATGGCTTCTCTAATTTAGGGAAATTTGGTCAGGGTCTATTTGACAGAATGGAAAAGTTTCCAAAACCAATCATCGCTTCTATTCACGGGGCCTCACTTGGCGGTGGATTAGAGCTGGCGATGGCTTGCCATATCAGGCTTGTCAGTGAAACGGCCAAACTTGGTTTGCCAGAATTGCAGTTAGGCTTAATTCCTGGGTTTGCGGGAACACAACGCCTGCCAAAATATGTAGGTGTGGCCAGAGCAGCCGAAATGATGTTTACATCAGAACCAATCACCGGAGTAGAAGCAGTGCAATACGGTTTAGCCAATCATGCCTATCCAGAGGAAGAAGTGTTGGAACAAGCCTATAAGCTGGCCAGGAAAATTGTGAAGAAAAGTCCAATCGCCATCAAGGCAGCCATTGAATTATTAAACTATGCCAAAACAGAAGAATTTTATGAAGGTACCAAAAGAGAAGCTCAGTTATTTGGTGAAGTATTTGTCTCTAATGATGCTAAAGAGGGCATCCAAGCCTTTATTGAAAAAAGAGAGCCTAATTTCAAGGGTGAATAAACGGATCTTGTGTGAGTAAAGAATCACCCCTTCCGTTTACCAATATATTTTTTTACAATCAATTTTCTTAATCTTTCAAACTAAAAAAATGTTTGAATTTCTTAGGAGGGTAACCATGAACATTTATGTGTTATTGAAAAGAACCTTTGATACCGAAGAAAAAATCACCATTTCCGGCGGGAAGATCAATGAGGATGGTGCGGAATTTATTATCAATCCGTATGATGAATATGCAGTAGAGGAAGCCATTCAGGTTCGCGATGCAAATGGCGGTGAAGTTACTGTTATCTCTGTCGGGAGCGAAGAATCAGAAAAGCAATTACGTACAGCTCTTGCAATGGGTGCTGATAAAGCAGTTCTTATTAACACGGAAGATGATGTTGAAGGCGGAGATCAATTTACTACTGCCAAAATCATTGCTGAATACCTAAAAGATAAAAATGCTGATTTAATTTTAGGTGGAAATGTTGCAATTGATGGCGGGTCAGGGCAGGTTGGTCCTCGTGTAGCAGAACTATTAGGAATTCCATACGTAACTACAATTACTAAGCTTGAAATTGATGGAACAAAGGCAACGGTTACCCGTGATGTCGAAGGAGATTCTGAAGTGATCGAAACGAGCCTTCCATTACTAGTAACAGCCCAACAAGGGTTAAACGAGCCGCGTTATCCATCTTTACCAGGAATTATGAAGGCAAAGAAAAAGCCTTTAGATGAACTGGAGTTAGATGATTTAGATCTTGAAGAAGACGATGTAGAAGCTAAAACAAAAACGATTGAAATATACTTACCGCCTAAAAAAGAGGCAGGAAAAGTATTGTCCGGGGAATTAGCTGATCAAGTGAAAGAACTTGTTCAACTACTACACACTGAAGCAAAAGTTATTTAATCGGTTATCTTAAAATTTGTTTGCAGGGGGTAAACACAAATGTCCAGAAAAGTATTAGTATTGGGAGAAGTTCGTGACGGATCCTTACGTAATGTATCTTTCGAAGCAGTTGCTGCAGCAAAAACTGTTGCTGAAGGCGGAGAAGTAGTTGGTGTATTACTTGGCGATTCTGTAAGCGGTTTAGGTGCGGAATTAGTTAGATATGGTGCCGATCGTGTAGTCGTAGTGGAGGATGAAAAGTTATCACAATATACCTCAGACGGATATTCCCAAGCGCTTCTAGCTGTCATTGATCAAGAACAGCCTGAAGGTATTGTATTTGGCCATACAGCACTTGGAAAAGATTTGTCTCCAAAAATTGCTGCCAAGCTTTCATCTGGTTTAATTTCCGATGCAACAGCTGTTGAAGTGGCAGGAGGAAACGTTGTCTTTACTCGACCAATCTATTCAGGTAAAGCGTTTGAAAAGAAAATTGTGACTGACGGGATCATTTTTGCAACCGTTCGTCCTAACAATATTGCTCCACTTGAAAAAGATGAGAGCAGAACAGGTGAAGTTTCTTCCCTATCTGTTGAAATTAAAGATTTACGCGCCATCATTAAGGAAGTAGTAAGAAAAGCTACTGAAGGTGTTGACCTAAGTGAAGCAAAAGTTGTCGTTTCCGGTGGCCGCGGTGTGAAAAGTGAAGATGGCTTTAAGCCATTAAAAGAGCTGGCAGATGTTTTAGGTGGAGCAGTTGGCGCGTCCCGTGGTGCGTGTGATGCCGAATACTGTGATTACTCACTGCAAATTGGTCAAACGGGTAAGGTTGTAACTCCAGACTTATATATCGCTTGCGGGATCTCGGGTGCCATTCAGCATCTTGCCGGCATGTCCAATTCAAAAGTCATTGTAGCCATAAATAAGGATCCTGAAGCTAACATTTTTAAAGTAGCTGACTATGGAATCGTTGGTGACCTATTTGAAGTGGTCCCAATGTTAACGGAAGAATTCAAAAAATTAAAGGTTCATCAATAATTGATTGAACTCTAAAAAAGCGGGCGGATTTCCGTCCGCTTTTTTCATTGTCTAGCTCCAGCGCACTAGCGGCAAGTGTCCTTCGTCTCCGCCCCCCGATAACTAAACATCGAATCCCCTCCGGCTCTACGTGTTTCCTATCTCAGTTGGAGAGACACCACAAGGAAGGCTTCGACAGCACAGGCATCGCCCGAAGGAAAGTGTTTGCTTTTTCGAGAAGGCCAAATGCAGTAGACCTAGGCGCTTGTGCTTTTCTTATAATGTAGTTTAATTTAATGCCATTAAGGGAAAATTAGATGCGAAACATATTATTAGCGTGATTTTCTAAACAATGCTATACTTTCCGTATATTTAAGAAAGATTAGGAGGTCATATATATGGCTATTTCACATTTAACGGATCAAAACTTCGCTGCAGAAACAGGTTCTGGCTTAGTTCTAGTTGATTTCTGGGCTCCATGGTGCGGACCTTGCAAAATGATTGCACCAGTTTTAGAAGAAATCGATGCTGAAATGGGCGACAAAGTCAAAATCACAAAATTAGATGTAGATGATAACCCACAAACAGCAGCTAACTTTGGCGTAATGAGCATTCCAACTTTGTTAGTATTCAAAGATGGCGAAGTTGTTGATAAAGTAGTTGGCTTCCAACCAAAAGAAGCTTTAGCAGGTGTACTTCAAAAGCACGTCTAATCAAAGACCAAAGGCCTTAACTGGAATCTCTCCGGTTAAGGTTTTTTTTACTTTTCTTAAGGAGTGTCTTTCTATATAAGAGGATGAAGGATAGATGGAAAGGAATCCTGTCTGGGAATGTCTTTCAAAGAGTGGATGAACGACAGATGGAAAGGAAT
>NZ_JBALNY010000015.1:20683-23135 GCF_036962145.1 Bacillus sp. JJ1764
CTGTCTGTGAATGTCTTTCATAAAGGGGATGAACGACAGATGGAAAGGAATCCTGTTTGTGAATGTCTTTCATAAAAGGGATGAAGGACAAATGGAAAGGAATAGCGTTTGGAATGTCTTTCATGAAGTGATGAAAGAGAGAACGGTTAAGCAAACCGTGGAAGATATAATCTATACATAAGGTATTTTTTCTTAATAGCAAACACTCCCACTTCCTTTTATTATCGGTTTGTTTTAAAATTTTAAGGAACCATGTAAAAGAGGAAGAGGAGTGGCCGGTATGAATGAAACAATAAAGCAAAAGCTTGCACTGCTGCCTGATCAGCCGGGCTGCTACTTAATGAAGGACCGGCAGGGGACCATTATCTATGTGGGAAAGGCCAAAATTCTTAAAAATCGTGTGCGCTCTTATTTTACCGGGTCTCATGATGGAAAGACCCTAAGGCTGGTAAATGAGATCGAAGACTTTGAGTATATTGTGACCTCATCCAATATTGAAGCTTTACTTCTAGAGTTAAATCTGATCAAAAAATATGATCCAAAATATAATGTAATGCTTAAGGATGACAAAAGCTATCCGTTCATCAAGCTGACAGCGGAGCGCCATCCTAAACTAATTATCACTAGAAAAGTGAAAAAGGATAAAGGTAAATACTTTGGACCGTATCCGAACGTTGGCGCTGCTAACGAAACAAAAAAGCTATTAGACCGTATTTATCCATTGCGGAAATGCTCCACACTACCGGATAGGGTATGCCTATACTACCATTTGGGACAGTGTCTGGCACCATGTGTGAACGAAGTGTCAGAGAACCAATATAAGGAAATGACCGATGAAATTACCCGTTTTTTAAATGGCGGTTATAAGGAAATTAAAAAAGAGCTAACGGTGAAAATGACAGCAGCCTCTGAAGAATTGGATTTTGAAAGGGCCAAAGAGTATCGAGATAAAATTAGCCATATCGAAACGATCATGGAGAAGCAAAAAATTACCATGACTGATTTTACGGATCGCGATGTGTTTGGCTATGCCGTAGATAAGGGTTGGATGTGTGTTCAGGTTTTCTTTGTCCGGCAGGGAAAGCTGATCGAAAGAGACGTATCGATGTTTCCGATTTATAATGAACCGGAAGATGAAATCTTAACGTTCCTTGGTCAATTTTACCAACAATCCAACCATTTCAAACCGAAGGAGATCTTCGTTCAGGATGAAGTGGATCTTGCCATGGCCGAACAGCTTTTGGAAGTTAAACTTCTAAAGCCGCAGCGTGGGCAAAAAAAGGATTTGGTCAAAATGGCCATTAAAAATGCGAAAATTGCCTTGGCGGAAAAGTTCTCGCTGATTGAACGTGATGAAGAAAGAACCATTAAAGCTGTTGAAAACCTTGGTGAGTTTCTCGGTATTTATACTCCACATCGAATTGAGTCATTTGATAACTCGAATATTCAAGGGACTGACCCCGTGTCAGCGATGGTTGTGTTTATTGATGGCAAACCGAATAAACGAGAATATCGCAAATACAAAATCAAGTCTGTTAAAGGACCTGATGATTATGAATCAATGCGGGAAGTAACGCGGAGAAGATACTCCCGTGTCCTAAAGGAAGATTTACCACTTCCAGATTTAATCATTATTGACGGAGGAAAAGGACATGTGGAAGCCGTGAGGGATGTCCTTGAAAATGAACTAGGTCTGGATATTCCTTTAGCAGGGCTTGTTAAGGATGACAAGCACAGAACCTCTCAGCTTTTGTATGGAGACCCTCTAGAAATTGTTCCATTGGGGCGCAACAGTCAGGAATTTTATTTGCTGCAAAGAATCCAAGACGAAGTACACCGTTTTGCGATTACCTTTCACCGCCAAATTCGTGGAAAAAGTTCATTCCAATCATTGTTGGACGAAATCCCAGGAATTGGTGAAAAACGGAAGAAATTATTGCTAAAACACTTTGGTTCAGTGAAAAAAATGAAAGAAGCCGCCCTTGAGGACTTTACATCTATTGGCATACCGCCAAATGTTGCTGATGAGCTAATGAAAAAACTGCAATCATAAGGATTGTCAGAAAAATTATGCTATGCTATAATTAGAAAAATTTCATTTACTATCACTTTTACGTGTTAAAGTGAAGGTAGAGGTGCGAACTTCAATAGTAAAGACTCTGAGAGGGATGAGCCTCAGTGAAGGGTCTTGAAAGGGGATGTTCGCCGAAGCAGGAAAGCCTCATTGCTTTCTTAGCTGGTCCTGTATTGAATAAATACCGGATTGTCAAGACGCATGTCTTGGAGAGCTATCTTTCATTGTGTGCACAAGATTTTTTTATTTGTGTTTAAAAAGCAATGGGATACCCTCCTATTGCTTTTTTTATTTTTTTATTGGGAATATTTATAAATAGGATTGTTGAAAGAAGGGGAAAACATGGGGTTAATTGTTCAAAAGTTTGGCGGTACTTCT
>NZ_JBALNY010000146.1:0-7046 GCF_036962145.1 Bacillus sp. JJ1764
ATTCCTGCTTCGCTTCAGTCCGCGGCGAGGATGAATTCTTTATGGCTGCCTCTACATCTTCTTTTGTTATTCTTCCTCCAGGCCCCGTTCCTTTGATATTTTCAATAGGAAGGTTGGCTTCCTCCGCCATTTTCCTTGCGACAGGGGAAATTTTCACCCGATTTCGAGCCGTACTTACTGAAGAGATTGACTCTGCTTTTTCATTTACAGGGTCGACTTTTTCCATTTCAGGCTTTTGGACTTCTTCGACTGCCAGCGCCGCAGCTACTTCTTCACCCGGAATTCCGATATAACAAATTACAGTCCCAGGTGGAACCCCTTCTCCTTCGGGGACAGCAATTTTCAATACGGTTCCTTCCGAAGGAGATTCCACATCAATTTCAATTTTTTCTGAACTGACGCTTGCAATCGGTTCACCCTTTTCAACAGGATCTCCGACTTCTTTATTCCATATGGATACAGTGCCTTCTTTCATGGCCATTCCTAATTTAGGCATCACAACTTCTACTGCCATATTGATCGCTCCTTCCCGCTCCCCCGTTTATACTTCTAGGGGTGCACCTACTAGTTCTGCTGCTACTTTGACCACTGTTTCTGCTTTAGGCAAATAAATATCCTCGAGTACTGGTGAGAAAGGTACAGGCGTGTGTGGTGCCGTAATTCGTTTAATTGGGGCATCGAGTGTATCAAACCCTTTATCCGCAACAAGCGCCGCAATATCCGTAGCCATACTGCATCTTGGATTGGCTTCATCGATAACGATAAGGCGGTTGGTTTTTGCTACAGACGAAAGAATCGTTTCTTCATCCAAAGGTGACAGACTGCGCGGATCAACGACTTCGACTTCAATTCCTTTAGCTGAAAGTTGCTTAGCTGCTTCCAAAGCGGTGTGTACCATCTTACCAATCGCTACAATCGTTACATCTGATCCTTCCCGCTTAATATCCGCTTTGCCAATCGGAACCGTATAATAACCTTCCGGAACATCGCCGGTCATATTATAGAGTGTTTTGTCCTCAAAAAAGATGACAGGATCGTTATCTTCGATTGCTGCTAGTAATAGCCCTTTTGCTTCATAAGGTGTGGATGGGACAACTACTTTCACACCCGGAATCGCCGTAAACAGAGCATATAAACTTTGGGAGTGCTGGGCAGCTGCTCTAAATCCGGCACCATGCATAGTGCGAATCGTAACGGGAACCTGCGCCTTGCCCCCAAACATATAGCGGAACTTTGCCCCTTGATTTAATACTTCATCTAAACAACTTCCAATAAAGTCGTTAAACATTAATTCAGCAATTGGCCTTAAACCGGTTGAGGCCGCCGCCATCGCTGCACCCATATAACCTGCTTCTGTAATGGGCGTATCCAAAATTCTTTCCCGTCCAAACTCCTGAACAAGCCCTTTCGTGACCCCGAGAACTCCGCCCCATGCATCTTCGTCCTGCAAGTGATCCACTTCAGCCCCGCCGGCCACGTCCTCACCTAATAAAATGACATTCTCGTCCTTACGCATTGCAAGTTTCATAGCCTCATTAATCGCTGCAGACATACTCAATTTCCTTGCCATCATCGAATTCCTCCTTTTAATTTGTCCATACGAATAAAATTACTAAACTCTAATTTTATTATTTAGGGCTGCACCTGTACGCCGTCCTTTTTTTCTTCCTATTAGTACGACACGTATACATCAGTTAACAATTCAGAAGGACTTGGGTAGGGGCTCTCTTCACTGAACTTTACTGCTTGATTAACGGCTTCCTCAACTGACTCTTCTAAATGGGTTAATTCGTTTTCAGCTAACAACCCTTGGCTCAGCAAGTGATTTCTAAATAGTAAAATGGCATCTTTATCCGTTTTATGCTCGACCTTTTCTTGTTCTGTTTTGTATTTTTGGGCATCTCCCTCGAAATGACCATAATTTCGATACGTCACACATTCAATTAGGGTAGGACCTTCCCCACGGCGTGCCCTCGCAACTGCTTCTTCTGCAGCTTGGTAGACTGCAAGAATGTCTTTTCCATCTACCTTAATACCTGGGATATTATATCCAATTGCCCGATCAACAATGGATTTACAGCTGGATGCATAGGTAAATGGAGTAGCCTCTGCGTATCCGTTATTTTCAGCCACAAAAACAACCGGAAGATCCCAAATAGCAGCAAGATTAATTCCTTCATGAAAAGTCCCGTGGTTTTGAGCGCCATCCCCAAAGAAGCAAACGCTTACATCATTAGTCTTTTTATACTTAGCTGTTAAGGCTGCACCGCATGCGAGAGGAAAGCCTCCGCCGACAATTCCATTGGCACCAAGCATCCCTTTATCAAGGTCAGCAATATGCATCGATCCGCCCTTTCCTTTGCATAAACCAGTTACTTTTCCGTAGATTTCCGCCATCATTCCATTTAAATCACAGCCTTTGGCAATACAATGGCCGTGCCCGCGATGGGTGCTAGTGATACTATCTTTATCCGTTAAATGGGCACAAACACCCACAGCAACGGCTTCTTCCCCTGCGTATAAATGAACAAATCCTGGCAGGATTCCCTGTGCAAATAATTCATGCACTCTATCCTCAAAATTACGGATTTCTAGCATTTTTTTATACATCCATTGTGATTTTTCCTTTGTTAAAGCAACATCTTTACTATCCATCGTTCTCATTTTTTCAGCCTCCCCAGAAAAATTCATTACAACTTTATTAAAGCAAGAACCATGCCAAGAAACGAAAGCCACATTCTACGAGCTTTTACGAAAATAAAGGCACAAAAAAAGAGACAAAATGATACAACTGTCTCGTTTTGTCTCTTTTTGATTACTTTTTAGGTATCTACTAAATTAATGATCTATCCTCTATAAGCTTTTTAAAGGTAGTGTATGAAAACTACCCTTCAAGCTCCATCATCGCTTCTGCACATTTTATACCGTCAACAGCACTGGATGTAATTCCTCCCGCATAGCCTGCCCCTTCACCACAAGGATACAACCCTTTGATATTTGACTCAAATGTCAGTGGCTTGCGTTTAATTGTAACAGGTGAAGAACTTCGGCTTTCGACAGCTGATAAAACCGCATCATGTTTGATAAATCCCGCAAGCTTTTTATCCATCACTCTTAACCCATCTTTTATACTATCAACGATAAAATCATCCAGACATTCTCTTAAATCCGTTGGTGTAACACCGGGGGTATAGGTGGGAATAATATCTCCCAGTTGTTTACTACCCTTATTTTCTAAGAAATCGCCTACCAATTGCACAGGGGCAAAATAATTACTGCCACCCAGTTCAAAGGCTTTTCGCTCAAGTTTTCTTTGAAACTCTATAGCCGCCGTAACATCGCCATTGAAATCTTTTGGTGTGACAGAAACAAGAAGGGCACTGTTTGCATTTTCGCCACTTCTTGCGCTATAGCTCATACCATTTGTCACTACAGTATTTTTCTCTGACGCGGCTGCGACAACATGGCCCCCCGGGCACATACAAAACGTATAAACTCCACGTCCATTAGGAAGATGTGCATTCAATTTGTATTCAGATGCACCAAGCAGTGGATTATTGGCAAAGCTGCCGAATTGCTGTAAATCGATGTCTTTTTGGTGATGTTCAATGCGCACACCTACAGCAAAGGGCTTAGGGATCATCTCTACACCTAAATCCTTTAACATATAAAAAGTATCACGAGCACTATGCCCGACCGCCAATACAACCGTCTCGGTTTCGATGATATCTGAACTTCCTTGTTTTTCAAGGAGAACGCCCCTAATTTCTCCATTTTCAATGATAAGTTCCTTCATTTTCGTTTCAAAACGCACTTCTCCGCCTAGTCGCTCGATTTTTTGACGAATGTTTCTAACCACATTGATCAAAATGTCTGTTCCAATATGGGGCTTCGCTAAATAAGCGATCTCCGGTGGAGCACCAGCTTCAACAAGTTCATGTAGCACTTTCGGAATTCTAGTATTTTTTATGCCAGTTGTTAATTTGCCATCGGAAAATGTTCCTGCTCCCCCTTCACCAAATTGGACATTACTATCAGTATCAAGCAAGCCGTCTTTCCAAAACTTTGCAACAGCCATTTTTCTGCGATCGACGTCCATTCCCCGCTCTATAACAATTGGGTTTAATCCATGTTCCGCTAAAACCAAAGCACAGAAAAGACCAGCAGGACCACTGCCTACCACGACGGGACGAATTTTTTTATTGATTTCCTTCTTCACATTCACAAATGATTCAATGTAAGATACATCCTTTATTCCTAAATAGGACCTCTCGTTATTCATTTCAACATCAATAGAATAAACAAGCTGGATATTACTCTTTTCCCTTGCATCAATCGATTTTTTCGAAATACGAAAAGACAGTATTTTATCCTGTTTAACCCTTAGCATTTTCTGGATCTTCTGAGCCAAAAGTTGATTTTCCTTAGTAGGATCAAAATCAGCCCGAAGCTTAATATTACTTATTCTTAACATGTCCATTTCCATCCTTCATTTTTTGGTAAAACCCAAGGGACGGTTCTAATGGCCATTTCCACAAAGAATGGCTGCCACTAAAACCGTCCCCCGGCTCTATTCTAAGCTGATTTTTTTGCTAGCGATTGGACCAAGTTTGAGGTCGTTAATATCTTCATATAAATTTACATAGGCACTTACAATAGTCCCCTGTACCAAATTAAAGCTTATACCTCTTCTTGTCAAAGAACTTTATCACACTTGAGGTAGAAATTTTTAATGTGGTAATCAACATGATAGAGGTAAATAGGCCAGTTTGATGACAATGAACGAGTCTAAACCAAAAAAGGACCCGAATTCGAAAGAGATTCTCTTAACGAAATCAAGGCTGGTTTTTTCAATAAGTTCATTTATAGATTCAATTTTAAGACTAGTAGTAAGAGACACTCGACTTGTACGAGTGTTTGTGGATACATATAAGATTCTGGTGGGGTATACATCTTCAGAAAGAAATACTTGCTCATCTGCAAGCAATATAACTTAAAAAGGATTAGAAAATTATACTTCTAAAACAATAGGAGCAATCAGCAAAAAACAAGTCCACCAGAAACCGATTGCTCCTTTTAAATAATATTAATAATCTAATTCTTTGCCACTACTAGCAATAACTTTCTTATACCATTCAAAAGACTTTTTCTTCGTACGTTTGAAAGTTCCTTGACCATTATTGTCCCTATCTACATAAATAAATCCATAACGTTTTTTCATTTCACCCGAACTCGCACTTACAATGTCAATCGGCCCCCAGACAGTATATCCTAATAAATCTACACCATCGTAATCAACAGCATCACGCATAGCCTTAATATGGTCACTAAGATATTTAATGCGATAGTCATCTACTACATATCCATTTTCATCCGGTGTATCAGTAGCACCCAAACCATTTTCAACAATAAATAGTGGTTTCTGATAACGATCATATAGAGCGTTTATCGTAATTCTTAGTCCAAGTGGATCAATTTACCATCCCCACTCACTTGCTTGTAAATAAGGGTTGGGCAAGGTGGGAAATAAATTTCCTCCTATGGTATCAGTTAATTCGGGATCAGTACTTACCACACTAGATGAATAATATGAAAAGCCAATAAAATCTACCGTGTGTTCTTTCAGTAGTTGTCTATCTCCATCTTCGAATGGTAGAGTTATTTTCTTCCTTTCTAATGCCTTTAATACATAAGCAGGGTATTCACCTCTTACCTGTACATCAATAAAGAAATAACTCTCATTCTCCACCTGTTTTGCCATCCAAACATCTTCTGGATTACATGTCCTTGGGTAAGGGACCCCTGCAGCCAGCATACAGCCAACTTTATTTTTCGGGTCCACTTCATAAGCAATTTTAGTAGCTAAGGCACTAGCTACTAACTCATGGTGACTTGCTATATATTTAATAGCCTCTATATCCTCGTTCTCTTCAAAATATAGACCCACCGCCATAAAAGGCGCTTCCATAATCATATTAATCTCGTTAAAAGTGATCCAGTATTTTACCAAACCTTTATAACGATTAAAAATAACTCGAAATAGTCTTTCATAAAAAGTGATTAACTTTCGATTTTTCCAAGCCCCGTACTCTTTAATAAGGTGCATTGGACAATCAAAGTGTGTAATTGTTACCAAAGGCTCAATATTGTATTTATGACACTCTTTAAGACGGTTTTTGCTGATTCTCCTTCTTGTGCTAACCTGCCTTTTAGTTCAATAACAAAAAAGATCGCCATAGCGATCTCGTTCTTTAACTCTTGCACCCTTTACTTTAAGTACATTAATTCACAAACTTTTCATCTTCCATTTTTATTATGTAATCATCATTACCCTTTACTAAAAACAATACCCTCGATATCTGTATGGATTCTTATATCCGATGGTTGTTGTGTGATTGGTGATTACCTTACAATTTACCACTGCAAGGTATGCCCTTCATTCTTAGCGAAGTATTTACGTTCTACTTTTCCTCTATTGATCGACTTCATTTAACAATTGGGTGTAGTTTAATTCAATGGTATTAAAGATTATTTCATCCTCTTTTAGGATAAAAAATATTAATTTTTAAATTTGATTTCACCAAAGATTAAAAAAATTAAATAGTGTAATAAATATTCCCATCATTACGATTATAAATAAAAACATGAAAATCAATGATTTAAAAACAACAGTAGCCCGTTCTTTGTCCTCACTATCACCTTTAAAAAACATCACTATAGGTGCTGATAGAAGGGTCAATACAGCGATAATTACTGTAAATTTCATAATTGAACGTTGTAAAGATAAAGTAGTTATAAAGCTAGTAGAGACAATACCAAAACAAAAAATAAAAATAGAAAGAAAGGATAATCTATGACTGATCGTTTTTACTTTTATTGTTTTATAAAGCATATAAATCATTACTATAGACAATATTGATATTAAAATATTAATAGGTATTTTCTCCAGGGTGGCCATAAATTTCCCTTCCTTGTTCAAAAGTTTCTATGGACAATAATTACACAATAAAGTTTTTATTCCTTCTTTAACTCCCTCAATTTAATAC
>NZ_JBALNY010000147.1:0-6155 GCF_036962145.1 Bacillus sp. JJ1764
CGTTGCCGGGCAAAAAAAGACAACCTGTTTAGGGTTGTCTTTTTTTATGATCTCATCAAATATTGATAAATTAAAAATGGCCCTTTTTCTATGGTAATTTGCAGAAAGGAGTCAATGAATGGATAATCATGATTTGGTTTCATTTTTGTTAATTCGCTCCACCACTCCGTCTCATATCGGGCGATCATACCAAGGTTATATAACAATAAATAATGAATTTGCAGTTCTGGATAATTAAAGAAATTACTTTTATATAAAGGAAAGTACCACTCTTTGTCCTCTAAATTATATTTTAATGGTGAGCTGCCCAAAAACATATTCAACCCTAATTTTACCCCAAGCCGTTCATTTGAGAATTCCACTTGTTTTTTTATTTTTGAGGCAAGGAAATCTTTAAACCGATTTTCCGTCATATGATATTGATCTAATATTTCCTCAGGAATAATTAATATATCCCCCTCTTTTTTCAACTTTTTAAATGTCCTTTTCCCTAAAAGTATGTAGAACAATTCATCAAGTTCAGGTATAAGCTGTAATAATTCCTCCATCATGACCTTATCCCCTTCCATGTGTTTCATGTGGAACAAGACATCAGACATGAAGGGAAATAGACCGTTTTTTTGTAGCTTCACTTCATCATGAAAAAAATCGTAGTTTTGTTTTTTTCGCTTTCTTGTTGATACTCCGTGTGCTAATACGGCTGTTGTCTCTGGATAGGCGGGATCTACTGTTAGTATGCAAGCCTTAATTAAATGGACAAGACCATAAAACAGTAATATAGGTTTTAAGATAATGGGCGACTTATCAGCCTGTTCATAATAGATTTGTCCATGTTCAAGATAATATAAAAAGGCATAGCCGTTTTCATAGCTCTTTTGTTCAGGATTTTTAATGTTGCTCCGTTGATAACATTTTTTTAAAAACGTTTGGCAATATTCAGCTGAGGAAAAGCAAGAAAAGCTGCTCCACCCCTTATAATTCATACTCATGATAAAATCACCTATTTTTCAGAAAAGTCTTTTAAATCATTCTCTCTTGACAGTATTTTGTCCAATTGATAACCTACAAATAATATTTTTTGTTCTGGAGGCTGTTAAGATGTGGGAAAATAAATTTGTAAAAGAAGGTTTAACGTTTGATGATGTATTGTTGATACCAGGCAAGTCTGAAGTTCTCCCAAGGGATGTAAAATTGCATGTTGAATTGTCACCGACTGTCAAGCTGAATATTCCCATTATTAGTGCCGGCATGGATACCGTTACAGAGTCTGAAATGGCCATTGCAATGGCTCGACAAGGCGGTTTAGGTATAATTCACAAGAATATGTCTATTGAACAGCAGGCAGAGCAAGTTGAGAAGGTAAAGCGTTCAGAAAGTGGAGTAATTACAGATCCATTTTTCCTCACACCTGAGCATCAAGTTTTTGATGCAGAACATTTAATGGGGAAATACCGCATTTCAGGTGTACCAATTGTCAACAATGATGAAGAGCAAAAACTTGTAGGCATTATCACTAACAGAGATCTTAGATTTATTCAGGATCAGGATTATTCTTTTAAAATTTCCGATGTTATGACAAAGGAAAATTTAATAACAGCCCCTGTTGGAACCACTTTAAAAGAAGCTGAAAAGATCCTCCAAAAACATAAGATTGAGAAACTTCCTCTTGTGGATGATCATGGAGTGTTAAAAGGATTAATCACCATTAAAGATATTGAAAAGGTAATTGAGTTCCCTCATTCAGCCAAGGACAGCCAAGGACGTCTTTTAGCGGGCGCTGCAGTAGGCGTTACAAGTGATACGATGAAACGAGTGGATGCGCTTGTAAAAGCAAATGTAGATGTCATTGTGGTCGATACGGCACATGGTCATTCAAAAGGAGTTCTTGAAACGGTTAAGGAAATTAGAAGTGCTTATCCTGATTTAACGATAGTAGCAGGAAACGTCGCAACTGCAGAAGCTACAAGAGATTTGATTGAAGCCGGTGCTGATGTGGTTAAGGTCGGAATTGGACCAGGTTCGATTTGTACCACAAGGGTTGTTGCAGGTGTCGGTGTTCCGCAAATTACCGCAGTATATGATTGCGCCACAGAAGCGATTAAACTTGGAAAAGCGATTATCGCAGATGGTGGAATTAAATATTCCGGAGATGTGGTTAAGGCATTGGCAGCCGGAGGCCACGCTGTTATGCTTGGAAGCATGTTGGCAGGGGTGACCGAAAGCCCAGGTGAAACAGAGATTTACCAGGGACGCCGCTTTAAGGTATATCGTGGAATGGGATCTGTTGCAGCCATGGAAAAGGGTTCAAAAGACCGCTATTTCCAAGAGGACAACAAAAAATTTGTTCCTGAAGGGATTGAAGGACGTCTTCCATATAAAGGGCCTCTTGCTGAAACTGTTTACCAGTTAATTGGTGGATTAAGAGCGGGAATGGGATATTGTGGAACGAAGGATTTAGAGGAACTAAGAACGAAAGCCCAATTTGTTAAAATGAGCGGTGCAGGTTTAAGAGAAAGTCATCCACATGATGTACAGATTACTAAAGAAGCACCAAACTATTCATTATCCTAATAATTTTAAGCAGAGGAGTCGAGCCTCCTCTGTTTTTTTTGGGTGAAAAAAGACCTAGTATCCTCTAGTAAACTAGCAAACTCGGCATTAAGATGATACTATTATCTGTCTATGATTTGCGGGTGAGATATGTTAAAATAACCAAGGTGTAATTAAACGTTGGAGGCGCTAATCGTGAAGAAACATTTTGTTAAAAAGTATATCGCCAGTGCCATGGCATTGATTCTGTTTTTCAGCCTTTTTACCGGCTTAGATAATGTAAAAGCTGCACCAGCATTGAATGTTAATGCCGATGGAGCCATATTGGTCGATGCTGAAACAGGGAAGGTATTATATGAAAAAAATGCTGACAGTCCATTAGGTATTGCCAGTATGACAAAAATGATGACGGAATATCTGTTACTTGATGCTGTGAAACATGGAAAGGTGAAATGGGATCAGGAATATACTCCAAGCAGCCTAGCCTATAAAATCTCACAAAATCGCGATTTGTCCAATGTGCCTCTAAGACAGGACGGCACGTATAAGATTCGTGAACTATATGAGGCCATGGCCATCTATTCAGCAAACGCCGCAACTATTGCAATTGCTGAAACAATCGGCGGGTCAGAAACAAATTTCGTAAAAATGATGAATGCAAAGGCCAAACAACTTGGCTTGAAGAACTATAAATTTGTCAACGCTACTGGTCTAAATAATAAGGACTACCAAGGTGAACAACCTGAAGGTACCGGAGCAGATGATGAGAACGTTATGTCTGCACGTGATCTTGCAACATTAGCTTTCCATTTAATTAATGAGTATCCTGAAGTATTAAAAACGGCTAGTATTCCGAAAAAGACATTTAGAGAAGGAACCACAGACAAAATCGACATGATTAACTGGAATTGGATGCTTCCTTCACTTGATTATGGGTACAAAGGAATAGATGGTCTTAAAACCGGAACTACCGATTTTGCGGGTTACTGTTTTACTGCAACAGCCCAGAGAAATGGGGAAAGATTTATAACTGTTGTTCAAAATGCTAAAGACGGCAGTGGAGCGGGTGGTTATAAGGCTAGATTCGATGAAACAAAGAAAATGTTGGATTACGCATTCACTAATACAACTAAAGAAGAAGTAGTCCCTAAACATTATCAAGTAAAAGGGTATGAAACGATACCGGTGATCAAAGGGAAAGCAGACAAAGTAAAAGTATATACCAAGTCGGCTATTAATTTGGTCATTGAGAATGGTGAAAAGAAAAATTACAAGCCTGTGCTAGTTCTCGATAAAAACAAGGTTAACAGCAAAGGCCAATTGACCGCTCCTATTAAAAAAGGGGACGTTGTTGGTTTTGTAACAGTTGAGCCGAAAGATGGGAATAAAGTAAGCTTCTTAACTGCAGAAGGTAAAAAGAAAACACAGGTAGAAGTAGTTGCAGCTCAAAATGTTGAAAGAGCAAATTGGTTTGTGTTAATGATGAGAGGAATCGGCGGTTTTTTCGGTGATGTCTGGGATGGAATATCTTCGACAGTAAAAGGCTGGTTCTAAAAAGTGAGGGCATGGAGTCCCTCACTTTTTTTATGGTGATAAGTATAAACGTTCGGCTTTGAGAATTGTCAGCCCCAGCGCTTTTCTTTGAATAAATTGGTTGCATTTGGGTAACAATTATAGTAAATTAGGGTATACAAAAATGAAATTGTCAAAGCAATGAGAGGAATTAGTAACAAGAGTGTTATTCTCAAAGAGAGCCGGTGGTTGGTGTAAACCGGTGAATAAATCTTGTGAATCCATCCTCGAGCAAAGTACGGAACACCTTTAATTAGGGTCAGTAAGTACTTTCGGTGCAAAACCGTTATTTTTTTGAGGTGGATGGTTTTTACTGTCAACCAGGGTGGTAACGCGGGTAACTCTCGTCCCTGTTTTGGGGATGGGAGTTTTTTATTTTTCCCGGAAAGCCCAATCATATAAAAAAGATAAGGAGTGTCAGAGTATGTTGGATTTAAAATACCTTAGAGCCAATTTTGCAGAAGTTAAGGAAAAACTGCAGCACCGTGGTGAGGACTTGACCGATCTTGGGCGGTTTGAAGACTTAGACGTAAAAAGACGCGAACTAATCGTGGAGTCTGAACAGCTGAAATCAAAGCGTAATGAGGTAACGCAACAGGTTGCTGCCCTAAAACGAGAGAAAAAAGATGCGGACCAACTTATTGTAGAAATGCGTGAAGTTGGGGACCGGATCAAAGAACTGGATGAAGAATTAAGAAGCGTCGAAGAAACATTAGAACAACTATTGTTAAGTATTCCTAACATTCCACATGAAAGTGTTCCTGTCGGGGAAACGGAAGATGAAAATGTGGAAATTAGAAAATGGGGTCAAGTTCGTGAGTTTATCTTTGAAGCGAAACCCCACTGGGATATTGCAGACCATTTAGGAATTCTTGACTTTGAACGGGCTGGAAAGGTAACTGGAAGCCGGTTTGTATTTTATAGAGGGCTTGGAGCAAGGTTAGAACGGGCATTAATTAGCTTTATGCTGGATTTACATGTTGATGAGCATGGTTATACAGAAGTTTTGCCGCCTTATCTAGTAAATCGTGCCAGTATGACAGGAACAGGCCAGCTACCAAAATTTGAGGAGGATGCTTTCTTAATTGAAAGTGAAGACTATTTCCTAATTCCAACAGCTGAGGTGCCTGTCACAAACATATACCGTGATGAAATCTTAAGCGGTGAAGATTTGCCAATCCGTTATGCTGCATATAGTGCATGTTTCCGTTCTGAGGCTGGCTCTGCGGGGCGTGATACAAGAGGCTTAATCCGTCAGCATCAATTTAATAAAGTTGAATTAGTTAAGTTCGTGAAGCCTGAGGATTCTTATGAGGAACTTGAAAAACTAACGAATGACGCCGAAAAGGTTTTGCAATTATTAGAACTTCCTTACCGTGTACTGAGCATGTGCACAGGAGACCTTGGCTTTACTGCTGCCAAAAAGTACGACATTGAGGTTTGGATTCCGAGCTATGGTACGTACCGTGAGATTTCTTCTTGCAGTAATTTTGAGGCATTCCAGGCTAGACGTGCTAACATCCGCTTCCGCCGTGATCCAAAAGCAAAACTGGAGCATGTTCATACATTAAATGGTTCAGGCCTTGCCATTGGCCGTACGGTTGCAGCAATCTTGGAAAATTACCAACAGGAAGACGGCAGTGTCGTGATTCCAACAATATTGCGTCCATATATGGGCAATCGAGAAGTTATTAGACCAAACGAATAGGTGAAATGACCGGACGGAACTTTCCGTCCGGAATTTACCAACCCACTTTTATCTAGAAATAAGAAAAAACTTTTATTTTCTATTGTTGACATCGTATAAATAATATGGTAAATTAGTTTTTGTTGTTACGGAGGAATACCCAAGTCCGGCTGAAGGGATCGGTCTTGAAAACCGACAGGCGGGTTAAACCGCGCGGGGGTTCGAATCCCTCTTCCTCCGCCATCACACAATAAACAATGCGCATAAAATCTGGAGATAGATAAAAATTCGTTGCATTTATGTAACGAATTTTTTTTGTTCTAAAAATGGCTGAGTTAAAGAACAG
>NZ_JBALNY010000147.1:6287-13862 GCF_036962145.1 Bacillus sp. JJ1764
AATCAACAGCCCAGTTTAACAGAGCAAAAAAATAAAAAGCACATAGCGGATTACCCGATATGTGCCTTTGTTATATTTAGAATTTCATTTAATTTTTCTTGTACTTCCTGACATACCCTTTTTGCATCCGCTTGGCTCTTCACTACATCAGTATTGTCCATGTCAATCACTAGCACTTCACTGGCGTTGTAGCGGTCAAATACCCACTCATCATAACCCTTCCATACCTCAAAATAGTATTCCTTCAGTTCAGGGTTAATCTCAAAGCTTCTGCCGCGGGACATAATTCGGTCAATGACTGTTTCGAAGGAGCCTTTTAAGTAAACCATTAAGTCTGGGGCTTTTTTCGGAAGTTCTCTTAATTCTTCCATCATATTATCGACTAAGTCTTCATAAATGTTAAATTCTAGGTCGGAAATTCTCCCCAAGTTTTTATTTACATAAGCAAAATACCAATCTTCATAAATCGATCTATCTTGAATTGTATAAATAGGGTTTTTCCAATTGATACAATCCTTAACTGTTTTAAAACGTTTATTTAGGAAAAATAATTGCAGTAAAAAGGGAATTCTTCTTGCGTCGAGCTCTTCTGGTGTTAATTCATAGTAAAGCGGTAGAATCGGATTATCATCAACTGTTTCATAGAATACCTTACTATCCAATCCGTTTACTTGAAAATGATCCTTCAAAATATCTGCAACACTTGTTTTTCCCAGGCCAATCATTCCGCCAATTACAATGCTCACGAACATCCCCCGTTCTATAATATGTTTGTCCAGCTGTTAGTTTTAAATGTGAGTGATAGTGTTTCAATAATGTGATCCAAATCATGTTCGTTTTTAACGAAATCCAAATCATCACCATTAAAGCGTAATACAGGTATTTCGGGATGTTGTTTTTCAAACATCGTCATGGTCTGCTCATAATCAAGTGAGAGTTGCTCTAAATAAAGAGGACTGATATTCTTTTCAACCTCGCGTCCTCTAAGTTGGATTCGCTTTAAAAGTGTGTCCAAACTAGCATTTAGATAGATTATGACATTAGGTTTTGGCATATCTTCTGTTAAGATTTGATAGATTTTAAAATATTTATCGTATTCTACTGCACTTAATGTCCTTTGAGCAAAGATTAAATTTTTAAAAATATGATAATCAGCTACAACAGCTTGATTTTTGCTCAAATAATGAGTATTAATGTCTCCTAATTGCTTAAATCGATTGCAGAGAAAGAACATTTCTGTCTGGAAACTCCATTCCTCAATATTTTCATAAAATTTCCCCAGGAATGGATTCTCGTCGACAATCTCTCTTAATAGAGCAAATTCAAATTGCTCTGAAATGGCTTTGGCAAGTGATGTTTTTCCTACCCCAATCGGCCCTTCAACGGTAATAAAGGGTGTGTCCCCCATTTATTGCTCCTCCTTCTCCAAACTGCCTTTACATCTATGGTTACCAGACGGATCCGGTTCATCATGTTCGTTTATATTCATTGTTACGCAATAATTGTCATAAAACGACAGATTTCAACGTGACACAAAAAACATTTTATCACACTCTGACAGTGGAAGGGATATGGAATTATTTTAAAGATGTGATTTATATGTTACATAGACAAAAAAACTGCCGAAAAGACGGCAGTTGGTGGCAAAACTTTCTATGTCCCACGTTTAGTAACCTGGAAGTTATCGACAATTAACAGCCAATTTTGCGGGAAAGCTAACCCGAGTTTCCAATAGCTCATGCCTCGTAAATTCATTGCCTTAATTAAATCAAATTTTGCCTGAATAGAACGTGCATCTTCAAACCAGACCTCATGTCTTTTTCCGCCCTCATCAGTATAATTGAAGTGAGGTGCTTGTGCTTTCGTATCATATTCAATAGGAACATTATGTCTTGCAGCAAGCTGAATGGCCTGTTGGGGGCTTACAGCTTTGGCCACAGAGCCTTGGACAAAGGGAAGGGTCCAATCATAACCGTAGAGGTTTTGCCCCATTAGTATTTTATTGGAAGGTATATCCGTTACAGCATAGTCTAAAACTTTTCTAACTTGGTCAATTGGGGAAACAGCCATAGCAGGACCTCCACTATAACCCCATTCGTAGGTCATGATGACGACAAAGTCCGAAATTTCCCCATGTGCTTTATAATCATGGCCTTCATACCATTTTCCAGGTTGGTCGGCTCTAGTTTTCGGCGCCAGTGCTGTTGACATCAGCCAGCCCTCGGTTTTAAAACGCTGCTTCGCTTTTCGCAAAAAGCGATTATAGGCATCTCGGTCAACCGGTCTGAGATATTCAAAGTCAAAATGAATGTCACGGAAGCCATACTTTTTGGCAGTTGCCACAATATTATTAAGAAATTTATCTTGAACTGCGATATCATTTAAAAGAATTCTTCCTAATTCATCACTGAACTGATCATTTTCCTGATTGTTGATGACCATCATTAGCACATTACGGTTGGCTCTGGCAATGGCGGGAAAGTTGTTGAGGAGCGGCTCTTTTAATGTTCCATCACGGCGGGCTTGGAAACTAAAAGGAGCTAAATAAGTAATATAAGGAGCGGCTTCCCTGGCACTACTTTCTAAGGCGGGGGCAACCGTGGTGCCGCGTGGTTCTACATATGCATTAAATTCGGCTGTTCTTTTATTGCCCTGAGGGATATATAGACGCAACCCAGCATTTAATTGTTGGTTAGGCTGTAGTCTGTTAACAGATGCTAGTTCCTGTGGAGAAACCCCATATTCTCTTGCAATGGAAAATAAGGATTCTCCCGGTTGTACGAAGTGAAATTTACCTACAATAGGTATAACAAGAGCTTGACCGATAATCAGATTATTAGGGTTAGGCAAATCATTTGCCTCGACAATATCGTTTACCGTAGAATGGTATGTTCTGGCAATAGTTGTTAACGATTCATTCCTTTTAACCACATGAATTTGCATACTGATCCCTCCCTGCGCAGATACACTACAACCATTCTATGAGAGGGAAGCTGGATCAATGATATAAAAAATTTTTAAGGCGGGTATTTGGTTATGAATGACCAAGATCAATTTTATATGCGACAAGCAATTGAAGAGGCAAGAAAAGCGGAATTAATGGATGAAGTTCCAATTGGAGCTATCATTGTATTGGGTGATCAAATTATTTCCCGGGGACATAATCTCCGGGAAACAGAGCAAAGTGCTATCGCTCATGCTGAATTACTGGCAATTGATAGGGCATGCAGGGAATCAGGGTCCTGGCGGCTGGAGGAGGCCACTTTATATGTCACACTTGAGCCTTGTCCCATGTGTTCCGGAGCAATTCTGTTAAGCAGGGTAAAGCGTGTTGTATATGGAGCAAGTGACCCCAAGGCTGGCTGTGCGGGTACGTTAATGAATCTTCTACAGGATCCCAGGTTCAATCATCAATGTGAACTGGAAACAGGAGTACTGGGAGAAGAATGTGGTGCATTACTTTCAGACTTTTTCAGAAAAATTCGAGCAAGAAATAAGGAAGCAAAAAAAGTATCACAAAACAATTTACAAAAATTTACAAACAATAACAATTGATTTTTTCTCCGTTTGTTTGTATACTAAAAAAGCGTCAGTTACGACGCAACTGAATATTTGGTATCAACTTTGCCGTGCTAGGTGGGGAGGTAGCGGTGCCCTGTACCCGCAATCCGCTCTAGCGGGACTGAATCCCTTCCCGAGGCTGATATCCTGTAGGGCTGCCTTAAGTAAGTGGTGTTGACGCCTGGGTCCTGCGCAATGGGAATCCATGAACCATGTCAGGTCCGGAAGGAAGCAGCATTAAGTGGACGCTCTCATGTGCCGCAGGGGTGCCTGGGCCGAGCTAACTGCTTAAGTAACGCCTATGGGACTCAGTCGAAGGAAGGTGCACGGCAGTTATTTTACATAACTAACTCATCTCAGATTTGGGATGAGTTTTTTTATTAAGTCATAGGAATCCTTTTGTAAAATCGAAATTGAATACGTTATAATAGGGAAGATGAAATTTTGAAGGGGGCTAGTGTCTATGGCTTATCAAGCTTTATATCGTGTTTGGCGTCCACAGCAATTCTTTGACGTAGTAGGACAGGAACATGTCACCAAGACATTGCAAAATGCCCTGCTTCAGCAAAAAATTTCACATGCTTATCTTTTTTCCGGAC
The DNA here is from genome assembly GCF_036962145.1 of Bacillus sp. JJ1764. Classification (NCBI taxonomy): domain Bacteria; kingdom Bacillati; phylum Bacillota; class Bacilli; order Caryophanales; family Bacillaceae; genus Bacillus; species Bacillus sp. JJ1764. Next base: position 10,448 of record NZ_JBALNY010000147.1, read on the forward strand.
CAAGAGGAACCGGGAAAACAAGTGCAGCAAAAATCTTAGCTAAGGCGATCAATTGTGAGCAAGCTCCAGTTGCAGAACCATGCAATGAGTGTGCGGCTTGCCGGGGGATTACCAGTGGGACTATTCCAGATGTATTAGAGTTTGACGCAGCTTCCAACTCAAGAGTCGAGGAAATGCGAGATGTTCTCGATAAAGTAAAATTTGCACCGACATCTGTTAATTATAAAGTCTACATTATTGATGAAGTGCATATGCTTTCCATTAGCGCGTTTAATGCATTGCTAAAAACGTTGGAAGAGCCACCAAAGCATGTCATTTTTATATTAGCTACTACTGAACCACATAAAATACCGTTAACCATTATCTCAAGATGCCAACGATTTGATTTTAGACGAATTACGGCTCAGTCAATCGTAAATCGGATGAAACTTATTGTGGAAGAGACAGAAATTGATTGTGACGAACGAGCCCTACAGATGATTGCAAGAGCAGCGGAAGGCGGTATGCGAGATGCCTTAAGCTTATTGGATCAGGCCATTTCTTATAGCCAAGATCGGGTCACGGTGGAAGATGCATTAACCGTAACGGGTTCTGTATCACAAGGCTTTTTAAACAAAATGGCCAAGGCATTCGTTGATAAGGATGTTGTAAGTGGATTGGAATCTCTTGAAGATCTGTTGTTTCATGGAAAAGACCCTGCACGCTTTATGGAGGATTTAATCGTTTTTTATCGAGACATGCTGCTTTATAAAACTGCACCAAACCTGGAAGAGTCACTGGAAAGAGTAATGCTTGACAGTGATTTTCAGAGTCTTGCCGATTCTATCCCAACTGCCCAGATTTATCAGCTTATTGAACTCTTAAATAAGACCCAGCAGGAAATGCGTTGGACCAATCATCCAAGGATTTTCCTTGAGGTTGCGATTGTCAAGTTGTGTCAATTAGAAATCAAAAGCACAGAGACAGCTCCATCCGATCATATTGAACAATTAAAAACACGGATTGAGCAACTAGAGAATGAGCTTCAGCAGTTAAAAGTAAATGGTGTGGCAGCAGCTCCGCAAGAACAAGCTCCAACACCACAGAAACAGGCTACTAGAAGCTCAAAAAAAGCTTTTCAGCCAGCTGTTGGGAAAATAAATGAAGTATTGAAACAAGCAACGAAAAATGATTTGAATCTGTTAAAGGCCAATTGGGGTGAAATGCTTGCCAGCCTGTTAAAATCACAAGCAGCCTTGTTGAATGAAGCTGAGCCTGTAGCAGCCTCGGCCAATGCCTTTATCTTAAAATTTAAGCACGAAATGATTTGTCAAATGGCAATGGGTCGAAATGATTTTCTTGATGCAGTAGGGTCAGCCTTACATAAATTAACCGGTAAAAGGTATTTATTGTTGGGAGTACCCGAAGACCAATGGATGGATATCCGTGAAGGTTTCCTAAGTAGTCAGCAGGGTGAAGCGGGCGAAGACAGTGAAATGAAAACGGAAGAGGAGCCACACATTGCTGAGGCAAAGAAATTATTTGGTGCTGAGTTTGTTGAAATTATTGATTAAAACTTACTTTTTGGAGGTTGAATAATATGCGTGGCGGAATGGGAAACATGCAAAATATGATGAAACAAATGCAAAAAATGCAAAAGAAAATGGCAGAAGCACAAGAGGAATTAGGTAAACAACATATCGAAGGAACATCCGGGGGCGGAATCGTAAGTGTTACGGTTACTGGTCATAAAGAAGTGGTGGATGTGAAAATTAAACCAGAAGCCGTGGATCCTGATGATGTGGAAATGCTTCAAGATCTTGTGCTAGCAGCTGTTAATGATGCAATGAAAAAAGCTGATGAACTAACAAATAATACGATGGGTCAATTCACAAAAGGAATGAATCTGCCGTTTTAATGAATTTTAAGTAAGGTGCCTTGTATTAGGGGGAGATCCCTGATTTTTAGGCACTTTTACTTTTTATGAGAGGTATCGAATCTATGCATTATCCTGAACCAATATCCAAATTGATTGACAGTTTTATGAAACTCCCTGGAATCGGACCAAAGACGGCTGCTCGGCTTGCTTTTTATGTTCTGAGCATGAAAGAAGACACCGTTCTTGATTTTGCCAAGGCACTAGTCAATGCAAAACGAAATTTAACCTATTGTTCTGTTTGTGGTCATATAACAGACCAAGATCCGTGTTATATTTGTGAGGATCAACGTCGTGATCGGAGCATAATATGTGTAGTGCAAGATCCAAAGGATGTCATTGCTATGGAGAAGATGAAGGATTATAACGGGCTATACCATGTACTTCATGGGGCAATATCTCCAATGGATGGTATCGGTCCGGAAGATATTAATATCCCAAATCTCTTAAAGCGACTTCAGGATGAAACTGTCCAAGAGGTCATTTTAGCGACTAACCCCAATATTGAAGGGGAAGCAACAGCTATGTATATTTCTAGGTTAATTAAGCCTTCTGGACTAAAGACAACTAGGATTGCTCATGGTCTACCGGTTGGTGGAGATTTGGAATATGCAGATGAAGTCACTCTTTCTAAAGCGTTGGAAGGGCGAAGAGAAGTTTAAAAATTGCATGCTGATGGCCGGAGGTAATATGTATGTTTTTTCGGCGAAATGGGAAACTCAGGAAAGAGTATAACGAAAAGCTCATCGCCAAGTTGAATAAATTTAAACAAGATTGGCAGCAGGAAAAATCACTGTTGGAAAAGAGTCTCGACCCCTCCGAAGAAGTGATCTGCCAAACCAAAATTGCTGAAGCAAAATATATCTTACTTTTAAAAGAGGCTAAAGAAAGAAATGTGACACTTTGGAAATAATAAGGTTCCTGTCTAAGATATAAAAAGTTTAGGCTTTTTTGTTCTAATACCCCAGACTTGTACATAGGTTTTAGCAAGAGACCTATGGAAGGGGATAGCATTCTTGGAACCGGTAGTTGTGATTTCCATTTTAGGTGGACTCATTGTTGTATTGTTATTCTCAGGTGCTCCATTCAAGCCGGTGAGGTTTGTAGGACTAGCTGTAGTAAAAGTTTTAATTGGGGCCTTATTTTTATTCTTCCTTAATGTTATAGGGAACCGCTACGGAATCCACGTGCCGATTAATGTAGCTACTTCTGCTGTTTCGGGTTTCTTAGGAATCCCCGGTCTATGTGCATTAGTAGCCATTCAGCAATGGGTAATATGAGGAAAGATAACCGCTAAGATTCAGCGGTTTTTCTTTTGTTAATAAAAAGATTATAACAATGAATACTTTTTTTAAAATAGATATTGACCATTAAAAAATAATCGTGTAATATATAAAAAGTCGTCACCACGACAAAGAGAAAATCAAAAAAAACAGTTGACTTAACTGTTGGAAAATGATATTCTAATATAGTCGTTTTAAGGACATTGATCTTTGAAAA
>NZ_JBALNY010000148.1:0-16106 GCF_036962145.1 Bacillus sp. JJ1764
TGGCATAGTGATCAGGATCGGTCTTTTCCCAAATTAAAAAGTCATATTTCTTTTGCAGTTGCTCAATAGATGAATTTGAAAGAATAGGAAAAAGCTGATTGGATGGTGAATGAATTAAAAACGGAATTTTCGCTTCACTAATCCCCTGTCGAAGGATGCCTGCCATTTTATTGGCATGCTCCGATAATTCAAAAAATAAATTATCACGAAACAATTCAGAAAACTGAATGCCCAATAACCTTCCTTTCGCAAGTAGAGCGCCCTTTTGTTTCATATGGAAGCGAAAATCTTCTTTAAGACTCTCCCGACAAATCACTAATGCCTCGCCAATCAATGCACCATTTTTGGTGCCGCCTATGTAAAAAGCATCCACAAGTTCAGGTAAATCACTTAGCTCGAGGTCATTCTCACTTGAACACAATGCTGAGCCAAGCCTTGCACCATCCATAAACAAGATGAGCTGATTTTGATCACAAAAATGGCGAAGTTGTTCCAAATCATTTTTTTTATAAATCGTGCCTATTTCTGTAGAGTTTGATATGTATACCAGCTTAGGTTTTACCATATGCTCATCTGAATGGGTCTCAAGTACCGAAATTAAGTGCTGAACCGTTAATTTTCCGTCATTCGTCTCTACTGTTATTACTTTATGGCCGGTAGCTTCAATTGCTCCGGTCTCATGTGTTGCAATATGAGCAGTGCCTGCGGCTATTGCTGCTTCATGGGGTCTTAAAAATGCTGAAATAGCAATCAAATTGGTTTGAGTTCCACCTGATAATAAATGAATGTCTAACTCATTTTGCTTAAGTCTTCGCTTTAAATACTCAATGGCTCTTTTGGAAAATGTGTCTTCTCCATAGCCATCCTCCTGATCTAAGTTCGTTTCTATTAAAGCATTTAAAATTTGGGGGTGTGCGCCCTCGCTATAGTCGTTCTTAAAGCTGTACATTTCAATGCCTCCCTTTTTACACTATCATTCTTTCAATATCGTAACATAAGATTGATCCAATTTAGAACCATATTTAAAGGGTGCAACCAAATTTTGGGCACCCTCTAAATTCTATATCGAAGTAGATTGATCCGCTTCTTCTAAATTAAAGTCTTTAATGCTTATCTTAAAGAATTTCGTCTGAAATACCATATAAATTAGCCCAATAGCCGTCCAAACAAGCCCGCCTATTAGGGCATCTGAACTTAGATTAACCCAAAGAATCCCTGTCGATCCCGCCCCAAGCAATGGCATAAAAACATATGAGAAAAGCTGTTTCCCCGTTTTATATTGCTTTTGCCGGAAAACAAAATGGGCTAAAACAGATAAGTTAACGAATGTAAAAGCAATTAGCGCTCCAAAGTTAATAAAGGAAGCAATTAGTTCGAGACTTGGTGTGATCGCGAGCAGTGAAACCAAGCCAACTAAAATTGCGTTAAATGTAGGAGTCCGAAATTTTGGATGAACATAACCAAACACCTTTTTTGGCAGAACACCGTTGCGCCCCATGACATAAAGAAGTCGAGTTACACTGGCATGGGAGGCTAATCCGGAAGCTGCCGTTGCGGCAAAACCACCGGCTACAAGGAAGACTTTAAATAAAGTTCCCCCTACATACAAACCGATTTCAGGTAGAGTATTGTCTGTCACTTTAAAATTGGAAAGATCCGGAAAAAGGGCCTGTGCAAAGTAGGAAGCAACGAAGAAGATCCCTCCACCAATAAACACTGTTAAGATAATGGCACGTGGCAGTGTTTGTTGATTGACGGCTTCCTCTGCATACATGGTGATAGCATCAAAGCCAATAAAGGAGAAGCATACTACAGTAGCTCCGGCTAAAATAGCACTGATATGGACATTGGAATGGAAGAATGGCTCTGAGGTGAATAGGGTTCCTTGCCCCATGCCTTGAGATAACTTCATGAATGCAAGGACAAGAAATGCTACAATTAGAAACAATGAAAAAACAACCAGTACCGCATTTGCACTAGAGGTTTTCCCCATGCTCCAAACATTAAATAGGGTCACAACAGCAACATAAGTGACAACCCAAATCCAAGGAGGAACATTCGGAAAAAATGATTCCATATATAGTCGAATAATTAAGGCGTTTACCATGGGAAGTAGGAGATAATCTAGCAAAGCTGTCCATCCAACTAAAAATCCCAAGTAAGGATTCATAGTCTCTCTGGTATACGTGTAGGCCGATCCAGCACTTGGATATACCTGAACCATCTTCCCATAACTAATGGCAGTGAATAGCATAACGATCAATGCAGCAAGGTATGCCATTGGAACAACACCATTTGTTTCCTCTGATACAATACCAAAGGTATCAAACACAACAGTTGGTGTCATATACCCCAATCCAAGTCCAACAATTGCCCATAGCCCTAACGAACGCTTAAGAGTTACCTTCTCCAATTGAACCTACACCCCTTTGTTTATTCGCTTGTTTTTATTTCACCTCTCAATAGAGAGATTGAACCAGCCCTTATCGCACTCCTACATTTTTCCTATTTTTAATTACTATTCATCTTTTTTACTAAACCAGCCACTTGGACAGACATTTAGGTTGATGTTGACCTGCTTTACTTCTTGATACGCCTCTAATCCAAACGTACCAAGTTCCCGACCGATTCCGCTTTGTTTATACCCACCCCAAGGGGCCTCATTAAAGGTTGGATGATACGTATTAATCCAAGTAATGCCGGCTCTTAGTTTACGAATTACTCTCTGTGCCTTAGCCCCATCGGCTGTAAAAACAGCACCCGCAAGTCCATAAATAGAATCATTCGCTAGCCGAATTGCTTCTTCCTCTGTTTTAAAACTTTGTATGACTAAGACTGGACCAAAAATCTCCTCTTTTACAATTCTCATAGTAGGTTTGGTTTTACCGAAAATAGTTGGAGCAACATAATAACCCTTTTCATATAACCGGTTGCCCCCGCATAATAATTCGGCACCTTCTGCTATTCCGACTTTAATATAATCTAACACCTTTTCCATATGAGGCTTCGAGATTAACGGGCCCATTTCAGTATTAGCATCTAATCCGTTTCCAACGGTAATTGCTTTTGCCCTTTTAACAAGTTCCGGTACAAATTTTTCATAGAGAGAATCTTGCAGTAATAGCCTCGATCCTGCAGAGCACACCTGACCTTGATTGGCAAAAATAGCATATAAAGCATAATCTACTGCCGTTTCAAAGTCTGCATCTTCAAAAACGATATTCGGGGATTTTCCTCCCAATTCAAGTGAAACATTTTTTAATGTTTCCGTGGCAGCTCTCATGATCTTCTTTCCTGTAACCGTTCCCCCTGTAAAGGCTACCTTATCCACCAGTGGATTTTCTGAAATCTCGGCTCCAACGGTTTGGCCTGGCCCAAGGACCAAATTGACAACACCTGGTGGAAAGCCTACTTCGTCGATAATCTCAAATAGTTTCATTAAACTTAATGGGGTATGCTCAGCAGGTTTGATCACAACCGTACACCCTGCGGCAAGTGCGGGAGCGATCTTTTGGACAGCCATTACTAATGGATAATTCCACGGTACGATTTGACCAACAACTCCAATGGGTTCCCTCACAACATATGCTTGTATATCATCAGGCACATCATATACCTGCCCGTTAGGTTTTGTGATCAACCCCGCATAGTATTCTAATTGATTGACGGCATCTGCAATGTCATAGCTTGACTCCCTTAATGGTTTTCCATTATTTTTCGTCTCTAGCAGGGCAAACGCTTCGATTTGTTGCTTAAGCTTATCAGCCACTTCAAAAAGTAGTTGAGCCCGGTACCTAGCATGCGTCTCTCCCCAACCATCCTCGTAAAATGCTTTATATGCTGCATGAATGGCTTCACGTGCATCTTCTACCGTACCTTCTGTAACGTTTGCAATCACTTCCTCAGTTGCAGGATTGATGATTTCTCTGTGTTCCCCACTTTTGCTTAACACCCACTGACCATTGATATACATCTTGTTGACATTCATCGATTTAACGTCTCCTTTTTATTAAACTATTAATCTTTGTGCATTTTAAACTGAAGAAATAATTCATTATAATAGGCAAGATTTTTCTTACCAAGATTTTCATAAACTTCTAACTTTTTTGTAAGCTCGGGTGATGGGTAGAAACGTTTATCCTTTACCATTTCTTTTGGCATATATTGAAGGGCTTGCTCATTTGGCGTTGAATATCCAACATATTCTGCATTTTTCGCCGCATTTTTTGGATCCAACATAAAGTTAATGAATTGATGTGCACCTTCAATATTTTTGGCAGTTTTCGGGATAACCATGTTATCAAACCACAGGTTGGAGCCCTCCTTTGGAACGACATAGTCCAACTTTTCATTATTGGATATGGCTTCAGAGGCCTCACCTGACCACGTAAGCCCAACGGCAGCCTCTTCATTGGCTAAAAGGATCTTGATCTCATCCCCAACAATCGCCTTTACGTTCGGCATCAGTGTTTCAAGTTTTTTCTGCGCCTCAATGAGATGATTTCGATTTGTATCATTCAGCGAGTACCCTAAGCTATTCAAACCTACCCCCATTACTTCCCGAGCTCCGTCAATTAATAGAATTTGATTTTTCAAGTCGGGATCCCACAAGTCTTCCCAGCTCGCTATTTTTTTACCATTAAGCATACTGGGATTGTAAACAATCCCGACCGTTCCCCAAAAATAAGGGATTGAGTATTTATTTTTGGGATCAAAAGAAAGATCCATAAAACGTTTATCGATATTTACTAGGTTGGAAAGCTTAGAATGATCAAGCGGAATGAGTTGCCTCTTTTTTACCATTTTCATAATGGTATATTCTGATGGGACTGCAACATCGTAATTTGTGCCACCCTGCTCAATTTTCGTCATCATCGCTTCATTCGAATCAAACGTTTCATAGATAACCTTGATTCCAGTTTCTTTTTCAAAGCTTTTGATTAATTCAGGGTCAATATAATCACCCCAATTGTAAACGGTCAGAGTATTTCTGCCCGAATATCCCTCTGAAGCGTTCAAACGGGAATTAATAAAAATCAAGACCGCTGTGGTAACCAGAAGCGTAATAAAAAAACGCAGGAGTTTTTTCATTGTTTATAAACCCCCAGTTCATTCGCCTTTTTATTCCTTACCGAAATCATTTGGTATATGACTACCATCAACAATGTAACGAGGCAGAGTATGGCCGATAAAGCGTTAATATTTAAGGAAATTCCACGGCGAGCAAGGGAGTAAATTTCTACTGAAAGTGTTGAAAAACCATTGCCAGTTACAAAAAATGTGACGGAAAAGTCGTCAAGGGAATAGGTTAAGGCCATAAAAAAGCCAGCAAAAATTCCGGGAGCAATAAATGGAACGATCACTCTTGTTAAGACATTCCAGCTACTTGCTCCAAGGTCAAGCGCCGCGTCGATTAACGACGGACTCATCTCCATCAATTTTGGCAATACCATTAAAACGACGATGGGAATACTGAAAGCAATATGTGACAACAACACGGAATAGAATCCCAGTTTTATTCCAGCCATCGTAAATAGGATTAAAAAGGATGCTCCAATAATTACGTCCGGGCTGACGATTAACACATTATTTAAAGACATTAATAGATTCTTGGTCCTTCTTTTTTTGGCATAGTAAATCGCCAGTGCCCCTAGGACACCTATAATGGTAGAAATTATCGCTGATAAAAGAGCAACGATAATGGTATTTAACACTATGATCAATAACCTAGTATCATGAAAAAGTTCACGATACCATTCCAGCGAGAAGCCTTTAAAATCGAACATCGTGTCTCCACTATTAAAAGAAAAAATAATTAAGAAGAAAATGGGTGCATACAAGATGAAAAAGATGAAACCTAAAGTGATTTTTGACAAAGGCGAAATCCCTTTTTCCATCTTATACACCTCGCTTTCGGGTACTCGTTAGAATCATGAATAAAACCATGATGATAATCAAAAACACCGCTATAGTAGAACCCATGCCCCAATCTTGAGTGACAAGAAATTGCTGCTCTATGGCTGTACCTAAGGTGATCACCCGATTACCAGCTATTAATCTAGTAAGCATGAACAATGAAAGTGCCGGTATAAAGGTAACCTGCCAACCAGATTTTACTCCGTCTAGGGTCAAGGGAAAAATAACTCGATAAAAGGTTGTCCATGAGGATGCCCCAAGGTCATTGGCTGCATCTAACAAGGATGGGTTTATCTCATTTAAACTATTAAAAATAGGAAGGATCATGAAGGGGATAAAAATATAAACGGATACAAACACAAAGCTAAAATCTGTGAACAAAATTTGCTGTTCCCCGATCCCAATACTTTTTAAAATACTGTTTACGGTTCCATAGGTACCAAAAATACCTAAGAATGCATATGCTTTTAATAGCAGGTTAATCCATGATGGAACAATAATTAATAAAAGCCAGAATTGCTTATGTTTTGTTTTCGTTAATAAATAGGCGGTTGGATATGCCACAATGAAGGTGAATAGGGTAATTAAAAAGGCATACCAAAAGGAACTAAGCATCATTTTCAAGTAAACGGCAGTGAAAAACTTTTGATAGTTGGCTAGTGAAAGATTTCCTTCAATATCTATGAATGAATAATAGACAATTAGTAATATAGGAACGATGACAAATATGAGAATCCATAGATAGTAGGAAAAAGAGTAAAGGTTTCTGGTTAGTTTACCTTCCATAAGGTTGAATCCTCCTTATCCGCATATGTTTCCAAGCGGCGGTCGAATTCTTCCTCTGTCTCTCCATAGCGCATAACGTGGATGGCTTCTCGATCAAAATCAAGGCCAATTTCTTCACCTACATTAGCCTTCTTAGTAGAATGGACCAGCCATACATTTCCATCTTGATCGTTGCAGCATATTTCATAATGGACTCCCCTAAATAATTGGGAATCCACCACCACACGAAGTTTACCTTTTTCAGGAGAGGTGATTTCTAAATCCTCAGGTCTTATGACAATCTCTACCGATTCATTTTCTTCAAAACCTTTATCATCACATTCAAACTTTCTTTCGACAAACTCTACTAAATAGTCTTTCAACATTTTTCCTTGAACGATATTTGACTCACCGATAAAGTCCGCCACAAACCGGTTTATCGGATTGTCATAAATATCTGTCGGCGTCCCACTTTGTTGGATTTTTCCTTTATTGATGACAAAAATTTCATCCGACATGGCCAAGGCTTCCTCTTGATCATGGGTGACAAAAATAAACGTGATACCTAATCGAAGCTGGAGCTCCCTTAATTCATATTGCATTTCGGTTCGCAGTTTTAAATCAAGAGCAGAAAGCGGCTCATCAAGGAGGATTACCTCTGGCTTATTTACAATCGCCCTGGCAATGGCAACCCTTTGCCGCTGTCCACCTGACATTTCTCTGATTTCTCGATTTTCATATCCCTCGAGATTGACAAATTTCAACGCTTCCTTCACTTTTTCATTCACATCAGCCTGTTTCGCCTTTTTTATACGGAGACCAAAAGCAACATTTTCAAACACATTTAAATGAGGAAAAAGCGCATAATCCTGAAATACAGTATTGACCTGTCGCTTATTGCTGGGAACATGATTAATCATTTCACCATTAAACAAGATCTCTCCGGTAGACGCTTCAGTAAAACCGGCAATTAATCTTAAAATGGTTGTTTTTCCACATCCCGATGGACCCAGAAGTGTATAAAATTTTCCCCGTTCCAGTTTAAAACTGACATTATCTAATATAGAAGGATTATTCCCATATTTTTTTGTTACATTGTTAAATTGAATAATCGGCATTCTCCATTTCATAAGGTCCTCCCTGATCTATTCATTTCAGTTTGATAAACCTTTTTAGTAATCGCTTTCATTTTATTGTTATTAGAGAATAACCCCATTGAAGGAGTTATTCTCTAATATGACGTTGATTAAATTCTATGATTAAGCCGTTTTGATAATTGGACTAGTTTTCTTCATCACATACCATTCCATTCCTCTTGCCTGTAATCTTTCAAAGAATGGAACAGGATCGATTTTTTCAGGCGGTATACAGCCTGTTTCAGTTAATAGACCTTCAGCAATCATATCAACTGCTACAACCGGCGGAACACCGGTTTGCCATACTGTTGCCTGAAAGCCTACTTTTTCATAAATCTCATCATGGTTGGCCATTGTATAGACGAACATCTCCACGTTTTGACCAGCTTTGGTTCCTTTCACATTGGCTCCAACACATGAATATCCATGAATTTTTCCGGCCAATTCTGCTGGCTTCGGCATGGTTGTTACCACCACATCGCGTGGTACAACATCCGCACCGCCAACACTGATTGGCTCTTTGCTATCAAGCCCTAAATAGCTTAGAACTTTGAGCGTGTTGACAAAATCCGGATGCAACGCATAACGGAACTCTACGTGTTCACATCCTTTTCCAATAGACCTTCCTAAGGTCACTGCTTCCTCATGTTCTACCACATAACAGTCCAGCCAGCCAATAGGCTCTGGAAATTCAAATTCATCTTTATTGGCAAAAGGGGTTGGATAATATTGCAATCCCTCTTTTGCTGTCCAGTAGTTAGGTTTGGCTAAACATTCCTGAATGGCTGTTTGCGGGCTAAAATAAGCACAGAAGCCTTCATAGTCTACATCGGAATTATCCCCATCGAGAATCGTGATCGATTTAACAGTATCCATCTGGTCGGCAGCGAATCTAGCCGCTATATTAGAAAATCCAGGGTCGCAACCTAACCCCATAATCCCCAGCACTCCTGCTTGCTTAAACTTATCACCCCATTCCAGTTGCTTTAATAGGTCATCTGGGCTATCGGAAGCCATATCAATATAATGGGTTTTTGTATCAATACATGCCTGCATTACCGTATAATTAAATTCTGGTATCCCCGCATGAAGCACCACATCTACATCATCCAAGATAGAAGCTACACTTTCACGGTTGTTCGCATCTACCTGACAAACCTCAATTGGTGTCGTAGTTTGCTTCCTTAATTGTTTTGCAATTTTCTCAGCTGACTTGGTTGAAATATCTGCGAGAACTAATTCTGATAAATACCCTTTTTTGACAACCTCCGACGCACACACCTGACCTACACCGCCAACTCCTAAAACTACAACTTTAAAACTCAAACAGTCGTCCTCCTAATTTTTTTAAATTTCTAAATCCGAATGTGAAACAACCAACGTTTTCTGAATACAAATACGCTTTTCAATTTACCTTGTCACGCTCCTCTCGGAAAATTCGCAAGTTATTTATATTAAGCCGAAAAAAGGATCTACCCTATTCGGCTCAATAACCAATTATAGCCGGCAACTAACATCCCATATATTGGTATCTTACCATGTATATAGTGATAACTGAAGTTTTATTGCCAATTTTCAGACTTTAAAAACTGTACTTTTACACACGAACTGATTGACGTTTTTGTTCCTCAGCCAATTTTCCAATATGTCGCTCAATGGCATTAAGAACTGTATCAATTTGTTCATAAGAAATGACTGCAGGCGGCTCAATTCGGATTACGGTGGCGTTATTAAGAGTACCACCTACCAAAATATTGTCGGTAAATAGGCGCTTCGCTAAATCAAAACCTATATCGTTATTAGCAAACTGCATTCCAATCAATAAACCTTTCCCTCTCACCGCAACCATTAAATCAGAATACTTATTTTGGATGTTAGATAGCCTTGATAATATATATTCACCTTTTTCCCTTGCCATCTCAGGAATATTTTCTTCAAGGATTGTTTTAATACCAGCTATTGCCCCGGCACAGCAAAGCGGGTTACCACCAAACGTAGAGGAACCTAATAAAAACGGATTCTCCTCTAACTTAACCCAATGTTTTGGACGGGCAACCATTGCAGCGATTGGCATTACGCCTCCACCAAATGCTTTACCGAGTGTCATAATATCTGGAACGACATCAAAGTGTTCAATACCGAACATCTTACCTGTCCGACCCATACCCGTTTGAATTTCATCCACAATGAGCAAACAACCATGGTTATCACAAATCTCACGTAAGCGCTTAAAATAATCCTTTGAAGGAACGTTGACCCCACCTTCGCCTTGAATTGGCTCCACTAAGATCCCGGCAACGGATTCTCCGGTGGCTTCAAGATTTTTTACCATTGTTTCCATTGCCTCTGCATTACCATATTCAACATGATAAAATCCAGGTAAAAGCGGCATATATGGTTCACGGAAAACTGCCTTTCCAGAAGCTGAAAGGGACCCAAATGTTTTACCATGGAAGCCATTTGTGGTAGAAATAAAACATTTTTTCCCTGTTGCAATCCTGGCTAATTTAAGAGCCATTTCATTTGCTTCTGTTCCACAATTGGTTAAATAGGAATATTGGAGATCACCAGGGGTAATTGCTGCAACTAGTTTTGACAAGTATCCACGAAGAGGATCAACCAACTCCTGACTATGCAGTGCGTATCGTTTAATTTGCGATTCTACAGCCTTCACCACATTTGGATGACGATGGCCGAGTAAGTATACACCGTAACCTCCAAGACAGTCGATAAATTCCCGACCCTTTGTATCCCGAAATACAGCACCTTCTCCTTCCCACTCCACAAACGAGAAATCGGTGGAAGCAGCTTTGCGGTGTTTAAGGATTGCTTTATTAACATACTGTTCGAAATTCTCAACTGAGTCCTCAACAATCTGGTTCTTTTCCTCCGACGTAAGTTGATCACTCTCAATTAGATGTAAAATATTTTTGGCAAGACTTAAGCTTTCTTCTCTTGGTTTTTGCATTCTATCCATCCTTTTTATCATTTTTAAAAAACTCATAAATCTAAAATGCAAGTATCGTGCCAATTAAATAACATTGATAAATCAATGTTTACTTAAAAGGGTACTTCTCATTTTTGAGAAATACCCTAATTATAGAAATGATTTTTCTATTGAAGCCTGCCACCCATCTAGGGAAAACTGCTATTTCTCGAAATTTAGAAACTTTTCTCATAATTGAGAAGGTCATATTCTTCTAATTTCCGATAAAGGGTGGCTAAACTGATTTCAAGCTCATTAGCCATCTTTTTTTTGGCCTTGACACTTGTACCATAGTTTTTCATAAAATGCGATAAGATCTGTTTCTCTTCTTGCTGTAACCTCTTTTTTAAATTTAAATGATTAGCATGTTCTTTTGGTTTCCTCCAATTAAAAATACGCCGCGGCAAACTTGATGGGGTGATTTTTTCTGTTGTTTCCATATTCACTGCGTATTCTACTGCATTTTCTAATTCTCTAATGTTACCCGGCCATGTATACTCCGTTAAAATAGAAATTGTTTCATGATCAAACTTTTCCACGTATTTACGGGCAATTTTCATATGCTTATGGAGGAAGTGATTCATTAATATGGGAATGTCCTCTGCCCTCTCTCTCAATGAAGGCATCGAAATGGGAATAACGTTTAGTCTAAAATATAAATCAGCCCTAAATTCACCATCTGAAACCATTTGCTCCAGATTTTTATTTGTGGCAGCAATTACCCGAACATTAATGGGAATCGCTTTTGTACCACCGATCCGTTCAATCTCTTTGTTTTGCAGAACATGAAGAAGTTTAATTTGCAAATGCAGGGGCATATCACCTATTTCATCTAAAAAAATGGTTCCTTTGTCCGCCAATTCAAATTTCCCTGCTTTTCCTTGGTGTCTGGCTCCTGTAAAGGCTCCATTTTCATAGCCAAACAATTCGCTTTCCAATAAAGATTCAGGGATGGCCCCACAATTAATATTAATAAAAGGACCATCGTAGCGGTTTCCTGCATTATGTATCGCCATGGCTAATAGACCTTTTCCAGTACCTGTTTCTCCGGTAATGAGAATCGTTGATTGGCTATTACATACCTTTAAAGCTTGTTCTTTTAATTTTTTCAATGGTTCGCTATCTCCAATAACTTCATCCATAGAAGAAATACGTTGCAAGCTGGTCATGGAAAATGCCAATTTACGTACATCTGAGCTTTTTCGAAACGAGGCAACAGCTCCAATAATTCGATTGTGGGCACGAATGGGCGATGTGGATACTAAAAAATCAGCCTGTACCCCATTCACTTCATAACTTTCCTCTTTTTCTTTATATTCTTGACCGTTGATTAGAACCTCTAACATAGGTGAACCTGGTAAAATTTTTGATAAATGAAATCCGATCAGTTCTTCCTTGGGGCGTTCCATTAAAATTTCAGCCGTTGGGTTTACATGATTAATGATGCCCGAAGCATCAATTGCCATGATCCCTTCGTGAATAGATTCAATGATGGTATTCAGCTGATTAGTTGTAAGTTGTAACTTTTTTATTGCTTCCTGTTCGGTTATTTTTCCAGCTAATAACTTTTCCATTTGCTGGAGGAATTCAAGCATTTGATGCTTATTTTCTATTAGTTGCTGCTGCTGATGTTGTGTGAAGGCCAACAGTCCAATCACTCCGATGGCCCTGCCTTTAAACCGGATCGGGCAGCAAATTTCGGCGAACTCTTCTGTTTGACTGGTTAAGTAGGATGGATCGTAATTGGGGTCATTTCGTGCATCTTCAATTATATAAGGACGATTAGTGGTTAGGACTCTGCCATATAAAAAACCAGCTTCCTTTGATCCGTTTTCTTCTTTGTGATTAATGCGCTTTACAATATGACCAGTACCAGCCACGACTGTCATGTTTTCATCGACAATCTCCGTATCCAGCTTTAATGCTGCGGAAATGGCAGCAGCGATTTCTTGTACCTGCACCTGGAACTCCATTAATCTACTTGTCATCCTATCCCTCCGTAGATTGGTTTATTTATTTAATTTTACAATAAGTTTCGCAAAAATTCTGTAAAATAAATTTTTATGACTCTAGCAGAATTCGTAAGAAAATAAAATATTCATAAGTTGTAATAATATAATTCACCAAAAAATCACACTTAAAATGTTCCACAATATTGACACATTGGGAATGATTGGCTGAAAGGAAGATATGCTAAAATTTTTTGTATGAATTGTGATGAAAAAATCCATGAGGTTTCGCATGAATTTTTTCAAAAATAATAGGTAAAGAGGTTATTTGTTATGAAGAGAATTGTCACACTTACTACACGAAAACTGATGGATACTGTAAAAAATGGCGGTTGTGGGGAATGCCAAACATCATGTCAGTCAGCTTGCAAAACTTCTTGTGGGGTTGCCAATCAGAAGTGTGAGAACACAATGAACAGATAGGAAAAAGTGTGGGCCGCCCATCTGGTTTCAGATGGGCGGAAATTTTTTGTCTAAAGGAGTAAGAATTACAAATGATTCATCAATACAAACTAAACGGATACAATATTGTACTCGACACCTATAGTGGTTCAGTTCATGTTGTAGACGATCTCGCTTATGAAATCATTGGACTTTATGAAAATACAAGTAATGATGGTATTTTGAGCAAGTTAAATGACAAGTACGAACATGATTGCAATATATCAAAAGAAGATATTCTAGAAACTCTTTCAGATGTTGAGAACCTAAAAAAGGCTGGACAGCTCTTTACTCAAGATGAATATAAGGATCTCTCGATTGATTTAAGAAATCGTCAAACTTATGTAAAGGCTCTCTGCCTAAATGTTGCACATACCTGCAACCTTTCATGCGAATACTGTTTTGCCAGCCAAGGGAAATATAACGGTGACAGAGCGATAATGAGCTATGAAGTGGGGAAAAGAGCGATTGATTTTCTATTGGAAAACTCCGGGCACCACCGAAACCTTGATATCGATTTCTTTGGTGGAGAGCCTTTGATGGCCTGGGAGGTTGTCAAACAGATTGTCGCTTATGCAAAAAGTAAACAAAAGGACTACAAAAAAACATTTCGCTTCACCTTTACTACAAACGGATTGCTGTTAAACGACGAGGTCACTGATTTTCTAAATAACGAAATGCACAACGTCGTTTTAAGTCTGGATGGAAGGAAAGAAGTCCATGACGGGCTGCGGAAAACCGTTACTGGAAAGGGCAGCTACGATTTGATTATTCCAAAGTTCCAGGAATTCGTGAAAAAACGTGGAGACAAAGAATATTATGTTCGGGGAACCTACACAAGTAATAATGTAGACTTTACCAATGATATTTTTCACTTAGCTGACCTTGGATTTAATAAACTCTCGATGGAACCAGTTATCTGTGATCGACAAGAACCATACGCGCTTACCGAGGAGCACCTCCCTGAAATCTACAAACAGTATGAGATTCTCGGTAAGGAAATGATTAAGCGCAACGAGCAAGGCAATGGCTTCACTTTTTATCATTACATGCTAGACCTATCAGAAGGACCTTGTATTCAAAAGAGAATCTCAGGCTGCGGATCTGGAACCGAATATCTTGCTGTAACACCATGGGGTGAACTCTTCCCATGCCACCAGTTTGTCGGAGATGAAAAATACAGCATGGGAAACATTTGGGATGGAATTACAAAACCCGAGATCCAAGATCAATTTAAAGAAAGCAACTGTTACTCAAAACCAGAATGCCAAAACTGCTGGGCAAAATTATACTGCAGCGGCGGCTGCCCTGCGAATGCATTACATTCAACCGGCTCTCTCACCGGAACCTACGATTTCAGTTGTGATATCTTCCGTAAGAGGGTCGAGTGTTCCATTATGGTGAAGGTAGCAGATGCCATAAAATCTATAGAAGAAACTGAGGACATGTAACCAGTTCGTCCCATTGACAAAAGACTACCTCAAAAAAGAAAGCTGTCTCATTGTGAGACGGCTTTTTCTATAATATTTTGTATACGCAGTCGGTCCCCCCCAACAACAGTTATCATCCAGCCCTCTCTTTTTATACGAACCAGAAGATATATAAAATCAAAATCTATAACCTTTAATATTGAAATCCTACCGTGTTATATAATATAATCGTATATAAATAATCTGTTATATAATAATTGATTTATGGAGGGAAATTAGGCTATGAATAAGACAGATTCGATTGCTCGAAGAATTTTGGGATGGAAGTTAAATCGATGGGATCGATGGTATGATTTTGAAAATGGGGTGTTCATCCATGAATCAGAATTTCAGCCAGAGCATAATCTGGACCATGCGATGAAAATCGTACAAAAATTGGAAGAGTTCGGATATGATTACACAACGGACGGTGTTTCAACGGTAAGATTCAATGACATTCAAGCCTCCGGTGATACCTTGCCAAAGGCGATCATAAATGCTGCATATTCTGTCATCGAAAGGCATGCTAATATACACACTCCTAATATATGGAACCAATTATGTTAAACTGCTGGCAGTATAAAGAAGTTGATTCTAGGAATTTTATTTAAAGTCAAGAAAATATAAAAAACCATTTATATTTAAGTAATTATATAGAATGTCACACATTTTATAAGGAAAAAGAGAGGACAGATGAACAGGTTGAAAATGCCTGTATTCATTTATCCTTTTTTGTACACAAATGACCTCATTTACCACAACAAGGGTGTTGTTTGTTGTTCAACAAAAGCACCCGATCGTTTAATTATAATCCTTCACAATCTTTTTACGTTACAACGGTGTAGGAGTATTAATTTGTTCTCAAAATTTAATTCTAAAAGTTCACCAGCGTGAACCAAACCAGCTCCAAAACCGTACATGAGAACTCTATCTCCATTTTTAACTTTTCCCTCACGAATTCCCAGGTCAAGAGCTAAAGGAATAGTTGCAGCAGAACTATTTCCAAAGTTGACTAGGCTATAAAGAGTTTTTTCCATTGGAAAATCTAATTTCTCGCAAATCGGTTCAATTAACCGTAAGTTAGCACTATGAGGAATAAACCAATCAACTTGTTCTAAGCTCATTTTCGTTTTTTCTGAAATTTGTTTTACACTATCAGGAACATTCCTTACAACCCATTGAAAAACTTCCCTGCCGTTTTGTATACAAGATATTGAGTATCGAGTAAATCAATGGCATTAACATTTTTTGATAACCCAGTACGGTATACATGCTGTGTTCCTCTTCCGTCACTTCCCAGATTAAACCCAATAAAAATTTTTGATTGCTCATCCTTTTCAACCAATACCGCACCAGCACCAAATAAAATACATGTACTTCTATC
>NZ_JBALNY010000149.1:0-14329 GCF_036962145.1 Bacillus sp. JJ1764
GTATATCTCGGTGCAAGCCCACGGGGATCGATTGCACTGATGAAAGCGGCCCAAGCTTATGCCTTCATGTTTGGACGCGAATATGTTTTACCGGATGATGTTCAGTATTTAGCATCATTTGTGTTATCTCACCGGATTATTTTAAAATCGGAAGCAAAATTTGAAGGCTTCTCGGCAGAAGAGGTAGTGAGCAATGTGGTCGGAAGAGTGCCGGTACCTGTTCAAAGGCTTGTGAAATAAATGAGGAAGCTGAAATTCTTTTTACAAAAAGCTTGGAAGTTTATTATGCTTTTGTTCCTTATTCTGCTGACCTTTTCTTATGCCATGTTTCAAGGCGGATTCGTCAGCTGGTTCCTTTTCTACAGTTTCCTCCCGTTTGCCATTTATTGTAT
This sequence comes from Bacillus sp. JJ1764, assembly GCF_036962145.1. Lineage (NCBI taxonomy): Bacteria > Bacillati > Bacillota > Bacilli > Caryophanales > Bacillaceae > Bacillus > Bacillus sp. JJ1764. Next base: position 393 of record NZ_JBALNY010000149.1, read on the forward strand.
GGCTTTATCCATGTATTCCTTAGGAGATCTAGAGGTAACAAGGACTCTGCAAAAAACAGATTACAATGCAGGAGAATCGCTCAAAGTAACGGTTACGATAAAGCGTTCGAGGGCATTTCCGCTCTTCTATTCACTGGTTGAAGACCAATTATGTGATGCCTTAAAATTTGCCGAAATGGCTGAATCCCCGAAAACCTTGCTGATTCCTAGAATGAAAAAGGAGTTTTCCTATGACTATACCATTCATAAACTGCCCCGTGGGGAACATCATTTTCACTCGTTTACAATAAAAACAGGTGATCCACTTGGACTTTTTGAAAAAGTAAAAACGCATAAGGCAAAAGGAAAATTGATTGTGTACCCTGCTTTTACTGAGTTGCTCTATCGGCAGTTTGAAAACCAGTATGATCAGGGACTTACAGCTTCAAGGGAGCGGGTCCAGCGGGACACGACAATGGCGGTTGGAGTGAGAGAGTATCAGCCGGGCGACCGGTTTTCCTGGATTAACTGGAAGGCCAGTGCTAAACGGAATGAGATCATGACAAAGGAATTTGAGCAGCGACAATCTCATGATGTATATGTGGTGATGGATTGTGTGCCGGATAAACGATTTGAAGCAGTGGTTTCCTTTACAGCCTCTTTACTGCGGGCAGTTTTGAAAAAAGGGGCCCAAACTGGGCTGCTAACTGTCAGCAAAGACAAGGCGTCCTTCCCGATCCGAGGTGGCGAGCAGCATCTGCAGGAATTGTTTTATCATTTAGCAAAAGTGGAAGCAAAGAGCAATGTGGTATTTGAAAAAGTGATGGATACAGATGGAGTATTTATCCAACAATCTGTTTCGTTTATGCTTGTGACCGCGCAACTTTCTAAAACATTAATTGAAAAGGCGAGTTTCCTTGGACAAAGAAAAGGTGCGATTACCCTATTTTTAATAAAAGGAGAAAACGAAACACCTGCGGAAAATGAGATTTCACTGATTGCGATGGCAAATGCACGGGGAGTTAGGGTTGTACTGGTACATGAAGGGCAATTTGCTGCCGCCTTTTCGGAGGTGATGATCCGATGACGAAGAGGGACTTTCCAACCTTCCTGTTATATTTCCTTGGTTTTATGCTGTTATGGGAATGGCTCAGGCCAGTTGAGGAATTAACAAAAACAAATGGTATTGAAATGTTTATCGGCTTTCTGCTTGTTTCGTTTGGGTTATTCTTTTTAAAGATAAAATGGTTTTGGCATGGTCTCATCAATCTGTTAATTATTTTGATTTCCATGAACCGGCTGTATTTTGACGAGGGGTTCTTTCATTTTCAATGGCTAAAGGACTTCAGTTCCGATCTCATTCATAACATTGGCTACATAGCTTCAAGAGATTGGAACGAATTGTCGAATGAATTTCGTTCACTATTATTTTTTATATTATTGTGGCTGATGGTGTACTTAATTCATTATTGGCTGATCAAACGGAGCCGAATTTTTATCTTTTTCTTTTTGACACTTGTGTACATTACAGTGCTCGATACCTTTACTACATATAGTGCTAAAACGGCGATTGTCCGAACCGTTATTGTAGGGTTTACCGTGATGGGCATGCTGACGTACTATCGAATGCAGCATAAAGAAAAACTCCATAATCAACCTGCAGCTTTTAAAAAATGGATGGTGCCGATTCTAGGTATGATTGCCATTAGTGTTTTATTCGGTATCATGACCCCGAAGGCAGCTCCGTTATGGCCCGACCCTGTGCCCTATTTAAAAGCAACTGGGAAAAAGGGTGAAGCGGGAAGTGGAGGTGCCGGACCACATAGAGTGGGTTATGGAACCAATGATGCTGCATTAGGTGGTCCATTTATCGCTGATAATAAACCGGTTTTTAAGTACGAAGCATCAGGGAAGTTTTATTGGAAAATGGAAACGAAGGATACTTATACCGGAAAGGGCTGGATTCCATCGGGGGCAGCCACTATTACGTATGAGCAAGATGAGAGTGTTCCGATTGTTGCTTTTCCGAGCACATTAAAAATATCAAAGGAAACAGCCATTGTCAAAACGAATGGGAACTATCAATACCCATATCTCATGTATCCATTTGGAATTAAAAAGGTGTTGAAAATCTCACCAATTGACCCGGATGGGAATGTGTTCTTGATTGATAAAAATATTGAAAGAATTGGTTATTACAATCACAAACAACGTCCTTCAATCCCTTGGACATTTGCCGTAGAGTTTGAAGTACCGGAATATACAGAAACGGAATTAAAGGCAACGACTGAATACAATTCGGCTGTTCTAGCGCCGGAATTTTACAAGCGTTATACTCAGGTGCCGGACAAACTGCCGGATAGAGTTCGGGTGCTTGCGGAGAAAATCACAGCGGGGGAAACAAACTGGTACGACAAAGCCAAGGTGGTTGAAAGTTACTTTAGCAGTAACGAATATACGTACGATCAGAAAAACGTAGCTGTTCCAGGGAAAAATATAGATTATGTCGATCAGTTTTTATTTGAAACAAAAAAAGGCTACTGTGATAACTTTTCCAGTTCGATGGCTGTACTGCTGCGTTCGATTGGAATTCCAACCCGTTGGGTAAAGGGATTCAACGGTGGTGAATTTGTAAAATTTGGAGAAGGGACTTCAGGAACTCAAATTTTCGAGGTGAAGAATAAAAACGCCCACTCCTGGGTAGAAGTGTATTTTCCTAATCTAGGATGGGTGCCATTTGAACCAACAAAGGGATTCAGTAACCCAATCGATATTGACTTTGGGACGGAGCAGCCTTCTTCTGGGAACCAAACACCTGCACCACCTTCCGTTAATAAACCGGTTCAGAAACCTGAAAGGGATCCAGAGGCAACCAAAATACAGAGTGAAAAATCTGCTGATGTTTCAAACAATTGGAGAATGATTCAAATCTTTTTCAAGGAAAATTGGAAGCTGCTCACTCTCATTATGATCCTAATTTCAGCCACCGTTACAGCTCTTTATAGAGTAAGGGGTAAATGGCTGCCGTATTTGATCTTGCTGAGATTCCGGTTTAATAGACAAGACGAGGCCTATGGTACTGCCTATTTGGTGTTGTTGCAACAGTTGGAACGTTATGGTTTGAAGCGGAAAGATCACCAAACACTCAGAAACTATGCAATATATGTAGATCAATTTTTTTCAAGCAGGGAAATGACACGGTTAACCAGCCGTTATGAACAATTCCTCTATTCAAGAAATCTTCCTGAGGGAAGCTGGAAAGAGGACCGTAAATTGTGGGAAAATTTAATTAAAAAGACAATCGCTTGACCGGTAAAACGACCTATTGTTACAATATGTGATAAATTGAAGACTAGCTCAAGCTTACATGATTGCTTGGGCTTTTCTATATAGAACGTTTCCTTCATATATCCTCGAAAATAGGGTTCGAGAGTCTCTACCGGTCCGCCGCAAATGGTCCGACTATGAAGGCAGAATTTTTTCGAGCGAGAAATTACGAGAGAACTAGAATTCTGCCTTCCTGAAGACTTTCAAGGGAGAGGATNNAAAACTAAAAAATACTTTAGAAATAGGGGTGGCTGTTTTGACCGAAAAGCAAGATTTGATTGTAGTTTTGGATTTTGGAAGTCAGTATAACCAGTTGATTACACGGAGAATTCGTGAGTTTGGCGTGTATAGTGAGCTTCATCCGCATACGATTACGGCAGAAGAAATTCGTCAAATGAATCCAAAGGGAATTATCTTCTCTGGCGGCCCGAATAGTGTCTATGACGAAAATTCATTCCGCTGTGATGAAGAGATTTTTGAAATGGGTTTACCGATCCTAGGGATTTGTTATGGCATGCAATTAATGACAGTTCACTTTGACGGCAAGGTCGAGCAGGCCAAGCATCGCGAATATGGAAAGGCAACAACGGAAGTGAAGAACCCATCCGCGCTGTTTGGCGGCCTGCCGGATGAACAGGTGGTTTGGATGAGCCATGGAGATTTGGTTATTGAAGCACCGGAAGGGTTCACTGTGGATGCAACAAGTGCTTCTTGCCCGATTGCTTCCATGAGTAATGAAGCTCGGAAGCTTTATGCGGTACAATTCCATCCCGAAGTTCGCCATTCTGTCTATGGAAATGAATTGTTGAAGAACTTTGTGTTTAACGTTTGTAATTGCAGCGGAGACTGGTCCATGGAAAATTTCATTGAAATGGAAATGGCGAAAATCCGTGAAACCGTTGGTAATAAAAAGGTTCTTTGTGCATTGAGCGGCGGGGTAGATTCTTCAGTGGTAGCTGTATTGATTCATAAAGCCATCGGCGATCAATTAACTTGTATCTTTGTTGATCATGGATTATTGCGAAAAAATGAAGCGGATAGTGTCATGAAGACCTTTACTGAAGGCTTCCATATGAACGTCATTAAAGTGGATGCGAAAGAGCGTTTCTTATCTAAACTGGAAGGTGTTTCTGACCCTGAGAAAAAACGTAAAATTATCGGCAATGAATTTATTTATGTGTTTGATGATGAGGCGGCCAAGCTTGAAGGAATTGAGTTCTTAGCACAAGGAACACTTTATACAGATATTATCGAGAGCGGTACAGCTACAGCTCAAACGATTAAATCACATCATAACGTCGGCGGTCTTCCGGAAGATATGCAGTTCAAGCTGATTGAACCATTAAATACATTGTTTAAAGATGAGGTTCGTGCACTTGGTACGGAACTTGGCATTCCGGATGATATTGTTTGGAGACAGCCATTCCCTGGTCCAGGGCTTGGTATTCGTGTTCTTGGGGCGATTTCAGATGATAAATTGGAAATTGTCCGTGAATCTGATTGGATTCTCCGTGAAGAAATTAAAAAGGCTGGCTTAGATCGTGATATTTGGCAATATTTCACGGTATTACCGGACATTCGCAGTGTAGGCGTCATGGGTGATGCCAGAACGTATGATTATACAATTGGCATTCGTGCGGTGACATCCATTGATGGAATGACTTCGGATTGGGCACGAATCCCTTGGGATGTATTAGAAGTGATCTCAACTCGAATTGTTAATGAGGTTCCTCATGTGAATCGAGTCGTGTACGATATTACCAGCAAACCACCTGCAACCATCGAGTGGGAATAGATTTTAACTAAAATACGAACGATATAAAATTAATTTTTTATATCGTTCGTATTTTTTGTTTACAAAATGATATTTCGCTGTTACAATAATAGTGGAAATAAGAATATTGTCGAATACAGTCGTATAATATTGGGGATAGGGCCCAAGAGTTTCTACCGAGCCACCGTAAATGGCTTGACTACGGCAGTGATAAAAGAGAGACTTTGTTTCTTCTCTTCTATTTATGTCACATGCCTTTGTCAACGCTCCGGTAGAAAATGCCGGAGCGTTTTTTATGTAAAAAAATGCAAGATTCATAGAGGAGGAGAAGAAATGCAAAAGTATTTTGAGTTTGAAAAACTGGGTACGAATTACCGTCGTGAGTTTATTGGCGGGATGACAACATTTTTGGCGATGGCCTATATTTTAGTAGTAAACCCGTTAACATTGTCATTAGCTTCGGTAAAGGATTTTCCGGAAGCATTAAGAATGGATCAAGGTGCGGTCTTTGTTGCGACTGCATTGGCTTCAGCAATTGGATCGATCATTATGGGACTTATCGGAAAATATCCCCTTGCTTTGGCACCTGGTATGGGGTTAAACGCCTTTTTCGCTTATACTGTGGTATTAGGAAGCGGAATTCCATGGCAGCATGCATTAGGTGCAGTTCTTATTTCCGGTATCTTTTTCTTTTTACTAACTCTAACAGGTCTTCGCGAAAAGATCATCAATGCGATTCCTATTGAATTAAAACATGCGGTTGGTGCCGGTATCGGTTTGTTTATTACTTTTGTTGGTTTGCAAAACGCACATATTATTGTTAATAATGATGCAACCCTTGTCGGTTTAGGTGATTTAACTGCTCCGGATGCCCTTCTTGCTATTTTCGGAATCGTCGTAACAGTGATTATGATGACAAAAGGGATTAATGGTGCAGTATTTTATGGAATGATTATTACGGTTATTGCTGGAATGATTACAGGTGAAATAAAAATGCCTCACCAAATCGTTGGTAAGGTACCTAGCTTGGAGCCAACTTTCGGGGCCGCTTTTTCATCCTTTAGCGACAGTTCTTTTTATACTACGGGAATGTTAGGAATTATTTTGACTTTCTTATTTGTCGACTTTTTTGATAATGCAGGTACACTTGTAGCAGTAGCAAATCAAGCTGGCTTAATGAAAAACGGTAAGCTAGAGCGTGCGGGAAGAGCGTTATTGTCTGACTCTGTAGCATCTACTGTGGGTGCTGTTCTAGGTACTTCAACGACTACTTCCTATATTGAATCAACAGCGGGTGTAGCAGCCGGTGCAAAAACAGGATTTGCTTCTTTAGTAACAGCAGGACTATTTATTTTATCGATCTTTTTCTTCCCGCTTTTATCGGTTATTACAGCGCCGGTAACAGCGCCAGCCTTAATCATTGTCGGAGTACTAATGGTATCTTCTTTAGGGCACATCGATTGGAAACGATTTGAAATTGCAGTTCCAGCCTTTTTAACAATGATTGCCATGCCGTTATCCTACAGCATTGCAACAGGAATTGCCATTGGTTTCATCTTCTACCCGATTACCATGATTGTTAAAGGGAAAATCAAAGAAATTCACCCAATCATGTATTTATTCTTTGTCATTTTTATCTTATATTTTATTTTCTTAAAATAGAATTTTTCGCATAGGGAACTGCCATCATGGCAGTTCTTTTTTCATTTGTTGGCTCTCTTAAACTTGTCTTGTTGATTTAAGCTCCATTCAACAAGGGTACAAAAAATCAATAGTGTCGTTGAACACAGCCGATTTGTTAAAATATTAGTAATTTTTGTATAGAAATGTATTTTTTCTCAATTTGCTTTTGTATGATAAAAGGTGGAAGTCGAGTGCGAATGGAGAAGTGATTGAAATGAAAATGCTCACCGTTCAAAATTTAAGTAAGAGATTTGGTCAAATTGAAGCCGTAAAGGATGTTTCGTTTGCTGTTGAAAAAGGAGAGTCCTTTGGCTTGCTTGGTCCAAATGGAGCGGGAAAGTCGACCACAATCAATATGATTACCGGTCTATTTCCGCCATCTTCAGGAGCCATTCAGGTGAAGAACATTGATGTGGTGAAGAATCCAAAACAGGCACAAAAATTAATTGGTGTTGTCCCACAAGAAATTGCTCTTTATCAAGAAATGTCAGCGCGAGAGAACTTAAAGTTTTGGGGCAGGATGTATGATTTAAGTGGGAAAGAGCTGGAGAAAAATGTTGATGAAGTGCTTGAAATTATTGGATTAAGAGAAAGGGCCAAGGATAAAGTAGATACTTTTTCAGGGGGCATGAAGCGTAGGGTCAATATTGGGGCGGCAATCCTGCATCGTCCGGAAATGTTAATTATGGATGAACCGACAGTCGGAATTGACCCGCAATCACGAAATCACATTTTGGAAACGGTTAAACGATTAAATGGCGAAGGGATGACGATTATTTATACGAGCCATTACATGGAGGAAGTTGAATATCTGTGTGAACGACTTGGGATTATTGACCATGGTCAGTTAATTGCTTGTGGGACCCTGAAGGAAATAAGGGAAACCAATGGTGATCATTCTAGAATAAATGTAACCGTCGATTCCGATGCAGCAAAGATTGACCTCATTAAAACCACTTTAGCTAAAAGTTTTTTGGAAAAAGATATTCAAATAAAGGATCATCAAATTTCCGTTTTACATAAGGAACCTAATACTGTTTTGAGTGAGTTGATCCAGTCAGTAACGAATACTGGGGCAAAAATTACTTCAATGGAAATAGTTGAGCCTAATCTTGAAAGCGTATTCTTACATTTAACTGGCCGGAATTTACGGGACTAGGAGGGAATAGTCATGAATTTTTGGTGGCTTGCCTGGAAGGACCTGATACTGATTGTCCGTGATAAGAAGGCGTTTATAACTCTTATTGCGATGCCTCTGTTGTTAATCTCTATATTGGGGGCTGCATTTGGTAATCTTATGTCTGAAAAAGATGTGACGATAAAAAAATTTACTTTGGGTGTCGTTAACCAAGACAAAGGTCAGTTAAGTAAAGTTTTAACCCATGATGTACTATCTAAGGGATTATCAAAGCAAATTCGAATCAAATTTTATAATGAACATGACTTGCTCGGAAAAATTAAGGATCACACTCTGGAGATTGGCATCATCATTGAACCTGACTTTACCTCATCGTTAATTTCGGGGGATCAAACAAAAGTAAAGCTAGTAACAGTTCCAGACCCAGGCATCAAAGCAATGATTGTTCAATCTGTTATTGAACAATTTTCCCGTTCGATTCCTGTTGGCATGATGTCGGCACAAATGGCACAGCCTGTTCAAGGTGGAACGGCGCAAATGAATATTCAAGAGCAGCTGCCAATAAAGAAACTTATAAAAGAATCCACCGTTGATGCTAAAACAAAACCTGTTGGCTCATTTCAGTATTATGCTGCGGCCATGGGCGTAATGTTCTTGTTAATGACAGTGGTTCAGGGTGTTAACATGATGATTCGCGAAAAGGAGCAGAATGTATATCAACGATTGCTTTTGACAAATTTAACCTACACGAAATACCTTTTAGGAAAAATGCTCGGCCTTGTGATTATCTGTCTATTACAAGCATTTATCATCATTATCGGAACCAAGTTATTGTTTGATGTTAACTGGGGGAAATCAGTATCAGGAATTGTTTTGATGACAATAGCGTTTGTCATTAGTGCTTGTGGGTTAGGGATATTGGCCGGATCTTTTGTAAAAACAGAAAAAGCATTCGGTGTGGCGGGCATGTTTGGAACACAAATCATGGCGGCTTTAGGGGGAAGTATGGCACCCCTTTATATTTTTCCGGATTGGGTTATTACCATAACGAAGGTCTTACCGAACGGACTTGCCTTGCAAACCTATTTGGATTTAATGTCCGGGGCTACTTTAACCAAAATCATGCCAGCAGTGCTTAGTTCGATTGGCTTGGGAATCTTCTTCTTTGCCATTGGTCTGATCCGCCTTTCGATGGAAAGGAGAGGTAAATATGCGTAAAATAAGATCGCTCGTTGCCTTTAATCTAAAAAAATTATTTAAATCTCCAGGAACCTGGGTACTGATGTTTGTCATGCCGTGTTTATTTGGTTCAATTTTTGGAGGAATCGCTGTCAAATCTGGACAGACTAAACCGTTAGTAAACATTATTACCTCTGATAATCAGACTAGCAATCAGATTGCACAGCTCCTTAAACAGGATGAAAATTATAAATGGGAAAAAGCATCGTTAAAGAAAGCCAAGGAAAATGTTTCAAACGAGGATGCCATAGCAGCCATTGTCATACCTGATCACCCTCAAAATCAGATTCAACAAGGAGAGCAAATCTTTACCGTCATCATTCAAAGGAAAACAGAAAATTATCTTGCCTTAGAACAACATATTCAGGGAACTGCGAGATTAATTGCTAGTTCCTATCAAACGGCTGAAAAAATAAATTCCGAAGCTTTTCCTAAATTGTTAGAAGCAGCAGCCGACCATAAGGGGATTATGGTTAAAAAACAAACGGTTGAAAAGGATAGTAATAAATTAGTGGACATTAATTTAATGTTTGTTGGTTTTGCCATCATGTTTATGATGTTCGGACTTTCCGGAGCAGCGTCCACCATTTTGGATGAACGAGTTGGCGGAACCTGGGGAAGGTTATTAATATCTCCTGCACGTAAATCAGAAATTATGGCGGGGTATTTATTGTCTTATTTTTTAATGGGCTGGATTCAATTGGCCGTATTAATGCTTGCGATGAGTGTCATGTTTGATACTGGTTGGGGGAATTTAGTCTATTTAATTCCGTTCGCCTCACTCGTGATCATAACGGTTACCGGATTCGGATTAATGATTGCTGGGCTTGTAAAGACGAAGCAACAGGCGGGAGCTTTAAGCGCTATTTTAATTGTAAGTACCTGTATGCTAGGAGGCGTTTATTGGTCGATTGAGCTTGTTCCGGATATAATGCAAAAAATTGCTTTAGTTGTTCCACAAAGTTGGGCAATGTCAGGATTTAAAGAAATCATAAGTGGAAGTCTTCATGGAGGAACTATGTTTAAGGATTCAATGGCGTTAATTGGCTTTTCTGTGCTGTTTTATATCATTGGGTTAAGAGGAATGCGTTTTGAATAAATTTCCAAGGGGGTTTCAAGTATTTGTCGATAATTGTCGTTGACTTCCTGTTTCTTCTATTGATAGTATGAAAATACTGATGTTATTTGGGCGAAATGGGGAAAGTAAGGGTATGGCTAAACTTTTAGTTGATAAAGTCTTAAATAATAATGTGTTAATTGCTGAACACCCTTCCTATGAAGAAGTTGTCGTCATTGGGAAGGGAATCGGATTTAATCGAAAAAATGGCGATTATATTGATATGGAAAAAGCGGAAAAACTGTTTGTATTAAAGAATGAAAAGGAACAAGAAAATTACATTCGATTACTACCCTTTTTAAGTAATGATCACCATGAAGCGATTATTTCTGCGATAGAACATATCAAACAACGAACTAATTCACAATTAAATGAGCATATCCACGTTGCGTTAACCGATCATATTATGTTTTCCTTGTCCCGGGTTTCGCAAGGAATGGAATTTAGGAACCCAATTTTACTGGAAACTAGGGCCTTATATCGATTTGAATATGAAATAGCGCTTGAAGTGGTGGAGATTATTAAAGAGAAAACTGGAATTTCCCTTCCTCACGAAGAAGCTGGCTTTATTGCGTTACACATTCACAGTGCAATTACCAAGCGAACTCTTTCTGAAGTGAACCAATACTCTCAGCTTGTCACCAAACTGGTGAAGATGGTCGAAGAACGATTTGATCTCGTAATTGATAAGGATAGTATTGATTACATGAGACTGGTTCGTCATCTCCGTTTCGCGATTGATCGTGTGGAAAAAGGAGAAAAAGTCGTTGAACCCGATAAAATAGCTAGTCTCTTGAAAGAAGAATATCCCGTGTGCTATAATCTCGCATGGAAGCTCATCAAAGTGATGCAACATACATTAAAAATGAAAGTATTCGATGCAGAAGCGGTTTATCTTACCATGCATTTACAGCGTTTACAAAACAAATTTAAATAGTCATTATTTTTTGCGTGTTACTGATTTTATCAGGCATGAGTGAAAAGGATTGGTTGATAAGGAGATTTGGGGAAAATCTATACCTATCTCTTCTTTCAATTGAACTTTTACTCATGCCTTTTTATTGTTACTTCCTATACTATAATGGGCTAAAGTTAATTTTTATTGGGGGTGGTACAATGTTTAAAAATGCTTTTGGCGTTCTGCAAAAAGTAGGTAAAGCCCTAATGCTCCCTGTTGCGCTCTTACCTGCTGCAGGCTTGCTGTTAGGAATTGGTAATGCCATCCAACAGCCAACTACGCTACTTTATCTACCGTTTTTAAATGTTCATTGGGTTCAGTTAGTGGCAAACGTGATGGAGGATGCTGGATCCATAATTTTTGGTAACTTAGCCTTGATCTTTGCAGCAGGGGTGGCTTTAGGTTTAGCAGGAGATGGTGCCGCCGCTCTTGCTGCTATTGTTGGTTATTTAGTGTTAAACCAGGTAATGAGCTCATGGGCGGGAGTTACTGCGAAGATGGTAAGTAGTGACCCATCCTATGCAACTGTTTTAGGAATTCATACATTACAGACTGGGGTATTTGGTGGTATTATTGTTGGTTTGATAGCTGCCTTTGCTTACAATAAGTATCATGATATTGAAATGCCATCCTTTCTGGGGTTCTTTGCGGGGAAACGATTTGTTCCAATCGTAACAGCAGCTTTCTCGTTAATTACTGGTTTATTATTATTAGTTATTTGGCCACCGATTCAGCATGGTATGAATAGTGCATCTGAATGGTTACTTGGTAGTGGAACCTATATAGCTGTATTCTTCTTTGGTTTTATTAAACGTTTATTAATTCCGTTTGGATTACACCATATTTTTTACGCGCCATTTTGGTATGAATTTGGTTCATATAAAACGCAATCAGGGCAAATTGTACATGGAGATATGACTATCTTCTTTGCGCAATTAAAAGATAACGTAAAACTTACTGCAGGTTATTTTATGCAGGGAGAATTCCCAATCATGATGTTTGGGTTACCCGCAGCAGCGTTGGCAATGTATCATACAGCACGTCCTGAAAAGAAAAAGTTAGTAGCAGGACTATTGGGTTCTGCTGCCTTAACTTCTTTTCTAACAGGTATTACTGAACCAATGGAATTTTCGTTTTTATTTGTATCGCCACTTTTATTCTTTATCCATGCAGTCCTGGATGGTCTTTCGTTTGTATTGCTGGCTTTGTTTAAAGTTCACTTAGGATATACATTTTCGGGTGGAGCGATTGACTTTGTTTTATTCGGAATACTTCCAGGAAAAGAGCGCTGGTGGATTGCAATTCTGTTAGGATTCGTTTTCGCAGTGATCTATTATTTTGTTTTCCGCTTTGCGATAACAAAGTTGAATCTCATAACACCAGGAAGGGAAGACGATACTGAAATTACTATAGAAGAATCAAAAAGTTTAGCTGGTGATCTGGCCTATCAAATCCTTGAAGCTATGGGAGGGCAGCAGAATATCTCACACCTAGACGCATGTATTACCCGTCTTCGTGTTTCTGTAAATGATATTAAAAATGTAGACAAAAAAGGTTTGAAGAGACTAGGAGCTGCCGGGATTCTTGAAGTAGGCAATAATATTCAAGCAATCTTCGGACCGCGTTCAGAAACCATAAAAAGTCAAATGAATGACATTATGAATGGTAAAAAGCCGCGTGTGATGGAAAAAGAGCCGGAAAAAGGGATACGACAACAGGTGGAAGGATTAACTCCTAACGCTTTGTATTATACAAGGAGAATCGATGAAAACTTTGTCTCTCCAATTAAAGGAGAGATTAAGAAGATTTCAGAAGTGCCAGATCCAGTATTTGCAGAAAAAATGATGGGCGACGGATTTGCAATCGTACCTGCAGAAGGTTTGATCGTATCACCTGTTGACGGTAAAATCGTAAACTTATTCCCAACAAAGCACGCAATCGGCATCTTATCCAACGCTGGTCACGAAATCCTTATTCATGTTGGATTGGACACAGTGAATCTAAAAGGCCAAGGTTTCGAAACCTTAGTAGCAGAAAATGACATTGTGAAAAAGGGTCAACCGCTATTGAAGTTTGACATTGACTATATTAAACAAAACGCAAAATCAACGATTACTCCAATCATCTTCACAAACTTAACAGACGGTGAAAAAGTGGTTATTGAAAAACAAGGTTTGGTTGAAGCCAAGCAAGAAGGTATTGTTAAAATTTCTAGATAATTTATATATAATGAAGCTGGCTCAAACAAGAGGATGTTCCTTTTAAGAGTCAGCTTTTTTATTTGTAATAAGGAGATCTTGGTAGTAAAGGGATTTTTGAATACATGCTATAAACGTAGACTAGAGGGAGATAATTGATGGACGGGCTCTCAAGGGTGGGTAGTCGTAAAAAGCGATAAGAGAATTCCGATAGTAGCACTCAAGGATGAATACGAAGAAAATAAGAGAGATGTCTAATAGAAGGGGCGGGAAAAAGGTTATAAATGCTCTTTAGATTCTGAAAAAAGACTAGACCCTTCTGTATAAAAATTCCCGCAATATAAATTGAAATTAACTGTTGACTCACCATGCCCACGGTGTTATAGTATTAAAGCAGTCGTTAAAGACGGGTTAACAACATTGTGATAATAAAAAACTTCACAAAAAATGTTGACACGAAACAAACGACGTGATATATTAGTAGAGTTGCTTCTGAAGGAAGTGACCGACATTGATCTTTGAAA
>NZ_JBALNY010000150.1:0-1142 GCF_036962145.1 Bacillus sp. JJ1764
GTATAATCAACGGTAATTGCCTTCGTTATCATCATAAAATGTTGCTCGATTTCGTTAACTATTTTATCTTCCTGCAGAAATTCCTTTAATGATATATTATCTATTAATAAATTTAAATTTTGGGATTTAATTTGTTCTTTAACTTCAATTGTATACTTTTTTATTTCTTCTTTTATTCTTATGAATTCGATATCTGCTAATTCCAATAAACCTGCGATCCTAGAGAACTTTCTTCTCATATCAACAGGAATTTCAATTGCACTCTTATATCCAATATCATGTTCAATTTCTGCCCATGCATGTTGCAAAATAGATCTTATTTGAATTTCAAAATTAATCTCATTAAACCTTGAATACTCAGGTAGGGATGCTCTTGGCTCTGTTAATTTAATAATATAATGGAGTGATGAGTAGCCAAAAGAGTCGAAATTTTTATTCCTTTTATCACATGAGTTATTTTCGTCTACATGAAACTGAGTTTTAACAATATTAGCAATTTTATCAACATCATCTTCAAAATATGTTATAACTCTTAGACCTAGAGTATCAGTAATTTTATCTAGACCCGTATATTTATCTTCTTTACTATCAATTTTCTTAGATAAACTATTCCTGTCTTTTACCCTTGATTCAATACCATGAATAGTAATCCCGTTTTCCCTAATCAAGGAAAATAATAAATCTCTCAATTTTTTCTCGTATTCCAAGTATATTATTTTCTTTTGGTCATATTCATTTAAAATTGCTTCTTTCAACACTCTTCCCCCCTCATCGAACTTAACCCTTTTCACTTTACCTTGGTGCGTAACAATCTTTGTCTCTCCGTGAACAGGTAGTTCGGTGAGTCTAGCATTCCGTTACACACAACAACAGCAAAATTCCCATTTTGCACCATTATATCAATCTCTAACTTCATTATACTATGATTATTATCTATTTCTATTAACCTTATTGGAACTCTTCAAATGCTCCTTCCATTTATTTTTATAGATTATTCATTGCCTCAACTCCTTAATCAAATAAAAAAGACACCAAATGCCGGTATAATACCGTTCATTCAGTATCCTTCACCGGACTGGTAGAATTACTATTTAATTCATTCTTAAATCGAATGTACAAAAAATTTTCATTTTTCCAAATTT
>NZ_JBALNY010000151.1:0-4739 GCF_036962145.1 Bacillus sp. JJ1764
GGACCGCCGCAGCGATCCAATATTTAACATAAGCACCCTTTAGTTTAAGTGCTATATTTCACAAACTCATTATTGGAATACTATCGAATAAAGAAAAAGCGCTTGCTTTTAAGTCGCAATCGCAATCTTTCTTTACGAAGGTATATATTCATATTCCCTTATTGGAAATCTTATTTACTTTCTATCATTGACAGTAATACATTTTCCATTTCATTCTTTGACAACTTATCTGAAGTTAAAATAATTTTATATCCTTTTTCTGGTACTTTTACTCTTACGCCAACCCAACCCCCTTTTGAGGATACATAATCAAACTCAAAACCATTTAAAGAATATGTTTCTGTTTTTTCAAAAAAACCCGACTCTGGCTTTTCTATATCGGCTATTTGAGTTAATTTCAACTGTTGTGTAGTAAACATTGAGTCTCCCTTGCTATAATCCAATGAAACAACTGGTTTCTGACCATTATCGAAAGGGTAACTTTCACCAACTTGTTTATATCCTTCAGGTATATATGTTGGTTTTGTAATTGTAAAACCTGTGTACTGTTGGGCTTCCTTTTGTGCAAATTTTCTTGAGATAGAGTACTGCAATTCTTTAATTTTGTGTAATCTCGCTGTCTCTTCCTCATCTGGCTCTCTATTTTCCTTTTGCAAATTACTTCTTAGCTTAAACTGTTCCTTAAATAATTGACTATATTTGTTGAACTCTTCTTGGGTCAAATTTTTCTCTGCAAATTCCATATGCCTTTCGAAGTAACTGATTTCTTCTTTACTTTCATTAGGATAAGCTTGCATTAAATTTTCTTTGGAACCAAATAGTTGACTGATTAGCGATTCAGCAGCATCTGCAAGCGATGAACCACTAAAAGATAAACCTGCACCAATGATTATTACCGAAGCAACTGTAGCAAGCATCCACTTAGGGGAGTTTTTCTTTCTCTCTTTTTCCATTTTCGCTTGCTTAACCCCTAAAGCAACCCTATTGGTTAAATCTTTTGGAATCTCTATCTTTTCCATTTTCTGTTTTATGTTATTCACAAATAATTTGCCTCCTTTATTTTTTTTCTAAGTTTATTTAATGCACGATATGAAATTGATTTTGCTGTTCCTAAAGGTATATTCATTTAATCAGCTATCTCTTTAAATGAATAACCTTGGAAAAACTTTAAAAGTATGATGCTTTTTTCATCTTCATTTAACTGTTCGAGTAAATCTTGAATGGTAATTGAAAGGGAAACATCGTCTTCTTCTGAACCAATAAACTCTTCATATTCTGGTTTTAATTGAATTACCTTTTTATTTTTTCTAACTAGTTCAATTGCACAATTGATGGTAATTTTGATCAACCAAGTCTTAAAATATTCAGGATTTTTCAATGTGTCTATCTTCTTAAATGAACGATATGCAACCTCTTGAATCACGTCTAACGCATCACTTTGGTTTTTTACATACGTAAAAGCTAAACGGTATATATCTTCCTGATATTGTTGGAAAAGTTCAAGAAAGGCTTGGTCATCGCCTTTTTGAGCCTTTTTTACTAAATGAATAATGGTTGCTCCTCCTATCCTTGTTTGCCCTATATCTATTAGACAAATAAGAGCCTGAATTGGCTTAAATTATATTAAATTTTTTCAAAATAAAAAACCGTCTTATTAGAACGGTCATAAATAAAAATTGTTCCTATTAAAATTTTTTTTTTGAGCTAACCTGCTCCGTTACTTCAATAAGAAAATGCATTACCGTTGTTCCGATTTTGTATAAACGCTTTTTTAAGGAATAAACCGAAAGATTATTCTTCCGGTTTTCTATTTGATAGGGCATTTGCCATTGCTCGTTTCGGTAGCTCTGTATTCGGTTTTTTACTAATGGAGTAGCCTACCACTTCTCAGTTAAACAGGTCAATAGCTGCAGCTAAATATACCCCATCCAGTTTCTGTCCGAATGTTATGTAATATCTCCACACCGTGCCTTATCTGGCTTCCCTACTTGGAATTCTCTATTTATCGCGTTATCCGTAGGTTTCCACCTTTTCCTTTGGATATGGGCGATGTTTATATCTTGTTATGGAGTGATTCCGTTCTCTCTCATCAGTCGGCGAATCCTACGCACGCTACAAAAAGCGCAATAGTCCAATAACAAGCAAAGTCATTCCATTATGAATTCCAAAATAATTGCCGGACTGTGTGCTGTTCGGGAATTATTTTTTTGCAATTTAGGCGATGCTATTTTGTGGACGCATAGTCCCTTGGATATATGTCATAGTTCGATAGGCTTGTACTCCTCAGCTACCCAGCGACGAGCATACTCGTAGAACCTTGATGCTGCGCCAGACAGAAGGTTATGGCTGCGACAAGCGATTCCAAGGTCGCGGTAGCCCGGAGGGTCCAGTGGAATCGCCACAATTCGTCGGTCAAAACCCTGTATCATCATTACAGACATAAGACTAATGCCCAGCCCTTTCTCTACCATAGCGATTACGGCGTGATCGTCGCTTTCTACGAAACGCGCGTCTAGGGTAATCCTGTTTTTGTCCAGAATGGCTGTAATCTCATCCTCCCCCCCCTCGTTGAGCGCAATGTACGGCAGATTTGGCAGCTCGGAAATGTTGAGTTTTTCCATTCTGGCATAGGGATCATCTTCAGAAAAAATGCCTACGATGGGGTCACGGTACAGGAATTCGGACTCAAGTTCCGGTAAAGTTGGGTATGCAACAAAACCCACATCCACTCGTCCATCAGCTATCCAACTTACAATCTGAGTATCTGTTCCGTGCAGCAGCTCGAATCTGATTCCAGGGTAATCATGTTGAAATCTCTTTATCATCCCAGGGAGCCACTGTGCAGAGATACTGTTAAATGTTCCAATTCTAATAAGACCTTCACGAAGGCCATTGATCTCACCGATTCGCTCGGAAAGTCTACGTTGGTCATGAAGGACCGTTCTTATATATGGCAACAGCAGTTGCCCTTCTGTAGTAAGTTGTACACCGTTTCGTCCTCTAGTTAATAGTTTTACATTCCATTGCTCTTCTAGTGTATTTATTGCTCTAGTAAGCCCTGATTGTGTGTAGCCAAGCTCCTCCGCTGCCTGAGTCATTGTTCCAGTCTCGACAGCTTTGATAAATGCCTCGTATTGTGAAAGACTCATGACTCACCTCCTTAGCTATTATATGACGATTACTCATGGAAACCATGATATACTTGCGATTTACGAATCTTTATTTGTATTATATACTCAGAGCATAGAAAACATCAACTTAATTTTACGGAGGTATAAATATGTTTACAAAAGCCATTACTAAGAAACCTTGCAAAGCATTAATCGACGGAATATTCACAGCTCAGTTCGTAGAACCAGGCGAAAAGCCAGAATACGAATTGTCCGCTAGACAGCATGATAAATACGTTGAGATTCTTGAATCTCTTGGATTAGAAGTTCTAGATTTAGAAGCCGATGAGCGTTACCCTGACTCATGTTTTACAGAAGACCCAGCCGTTGTTATGGAGCGTTGTGCAGTGATCACAAACCCTGCAAGGGACTCCCGTAATGGCGAAAAGGTAGAAATCCTTCCAGCTATTCGTAAGTTCTACTCAGATGACCAGATTTTTCACATCGAAGCTCCAGGAACAATGGAAGGCGGTGATGTAATGCGTGTAGGAGATCACTTCTACGTTGGTCAGAGCGATAGAACAAACGCGGAAGGCGCTCGCCAGTTCAACGAAATAGTTACAAGATTTGGCTACACCTCATCCACAGTACCTGTAACAGAAGGCCTTCATCTAAAGGATTTCGCAATCTACCTTGAAAACAACAATATGCTTGTTACAGAAACCGTTGACAAGCTAGAAGCTTTCAAAGACTTTAACCGCTTCGTTATAGTCCCTGACGAACTTTACGCAATCAACAGTCTGTACATTAACGGTACAGTTCTTGTTCCTGAAGGATATCCTAAGACTCTTAAAATCATCGAGGACCTCGGCTACCCGGTAAGGCTAGTTGATACAAGCGAGTTCAAGAAAATCGACGGCAGCCTCACTTGCTTGTCACTTAGATTCTGATGCTAATTCATATTTCTAACGCAGCTTCGGCTGCGTTATTTTTACGAGCAGGGAGAAAGACTAAAAGCAAAAGCAGAGCCACGACTACTACTCTGTTTTCGGAGCAGCAACCGTGGCTACTGTTTATTCTAAAGCTTCAAATTCCGTTACAATTTTCAAAGTGGATCTCATATCATTCCAAAAATAACTTCAATGCTTCCGTGATTTCCCGTTCCTTTTCAGGTGGCATTTTCGGCTGTTTGCATTTCCAGCCTTCGGTTTATATAATTCTCTCGCTCAATAATCCCGTGTTTCTACTTAATCCGGGCAATATTGTAAATTTGAAATAAAGTCGCGATGTTTTTAATAAAGTCACGACGTTNNAGTTTTGTTTTTGAATTTTATACGTATTTTCCAATGTGATTGTGCCTAAACTATGAAAAATTGTACTTTTCCAAACTAAAAGTACAAATATAGTAGGAGGATTGTACATTGGATTATTCTTTGACGAGATATGTAATGATGTCCAAAAAAGAAGGAAAATCAGAAGAAGATATACTAAAAAGCATATATAAATGGGGAACGCAAGCCGATATAGCTAAAGCGTTAAACATAAACATTAGAAGAGTAAAATATTTATCTCATAAGTACGGTTTAAAAAAAAATGATAAGTACCGTGTAGTAAAACGGTGTATTAATT
>NZ_JBALNY010000152.1:0-11263 GCF_036962145.1 Bacillus sp. JJ1764
AGGACGTTGATTCTCTTCCTAGAATTCGCCCACGCACGAAGGAAATGCGTTAGCATTTTCGAGGAGTCTTCGCACCTTCCGCTCCAATCAACAGAGTGTAAACAATCAACACTGATCTTTAACACAGCCTATAAAAAAAGAGCCCCATAAAATAAATGAGCCCTTCTTTACAGTGTTATCTTTTTGACATTCTCAATCGGTGTTTCCAGCCATTGTGAAGCGATCTTTGAAAAGATCCTCGTGGAACCTGTTGTATAAAATTCGTGTTCTACCTCTTCCAATCCGGGATCGAGCATTCCATTATATTGCAAAATTGCGCTAATTTCCCGAGCAGTTTCATCTCCTGAACTAATAACATTGACCTTATCACCCATGACTTCTTTTATGAGTGGTTCTAGCAGCGGATAATGTGTACAGCCAAGAATGAGTGTATCTAAGTTTTGATCCATTAATGGTTTTAAGGATTCAATGACAATTTTTTCAGCAATCGGCCCGTTGAGTTCATTGCTTTCAACTAAGGGAACAAATTTTGGACACGAGTGCCCCGTAACAAAAAGCTTACTATTAAGTGATTTCAAAGCAACTTCATAGGCGCCGCTTTTTATGGTAACATCCGTTCCAATGACACCGACCCTGTAATTTTTCGTCCTTTTAATAGCTGCACGCGCCCCAGGGTTAATAACGCCAAGGACTGGGATGGAAAGCTCCCGGCGAATGTCATCCAATGCTGCAGCTGTTGCCGTATTGCAGGCAATCACCAGCATTTTTATATTCTTTTTCAATAAAAATCTAGTTAATTCCCAAGTGAATTTTTTAACTTCTTTGGTCGTTCTGGGTCCATATGGGCATCGTAATGTATCGCCTAAATAGATAATTTTTTCATTAGGCAGCTGCCTTATGACTTCTTTGGCAACCGTTAACCCTCCTACACCAGAATCTATGACACCAATCGCTTGCTTCAAAACTCTCGCCCCATTTATCGCATTTCTTGATGCAGTTTGTCCAGATTAATTTGAAGAAGCCGGATTTCTTCACTTGTGAAATCTTTTAATACTTCTGCCAAATATACCTGGCGTTTTTTAATTACTTCATCAATGATTCGTTTTCCTTCTTCTAATAAGTGTATTCTCACTACACGTCGGTCATTTTGATCCTTCACTCGTTCAACAAGGAGATTTTTTTCCATGCGGTCCACTAAATCTGTTGTCGTACTGCATGCCAAATACATTTTATTGGAAAGCTCCCCAATTGTCATATCTCCGTCTTCAAACAGCCATTGTAAGGCTACAAATTGTGGAGGTGTAATTTTATAATTAGTAAGCAATTCTCTGCCTTTTTGTTTGATAATGCCCGAAATATACCGTAGATCCTTTTCAATATTGGCAACTATGTCCCCATTTAATGTTTGAGAATTTTCGAGTTTCATTTATATACACTCCTAAAAATTAGCTTCTCCTCAGGTTTATTTCCGTTTCAACAGGTTAATACCATAAGCTTGTCCTTATTTTCTACTTTTTTCGAGAAAAATTCAAGTTGAAACTATTGTTTTCCTATGTAAATCAGGTTTATCTCAAAAAATGTATGAACCGGCCTCCCAAAAGGAAGCCGGTTCAATATCGATAGTATTTTTAAAAGAGTGTTGGTAAATAAGTGATTGTGAAACTCCCTTTAAACAAAAGGATGTCGGCAAATTCAAGCGATTTTGATCTTCAATCTATTAGATAAGATATAAACCATCAAATTTCTTCCGACTTCTTTCATTATTATATATGTTTCCCTATTTAGAGCATTACATTTGGCTGCATGCAATTTGGCTTGTTCTAGAACTTCCTCCACATCCTAGCATGAGCCTGCTCCTTCTTCCGAAATTATTGAATAGGCTACACAAGAATGCTATGCATTGTTTGAGCTTTTGATTTCGTTTCAAAAAGAAAAAAAAGCACCTCCTATGCGTTATTTTCCTTATTAGAGCAACGTCTCGACGGTTAACTTTCGATATCTTCTGAAATCTATTGTAAGAATCAAAATAAAACACAATAAGACCTTGCCAAAAGGAAGGCCTAAATCGTATGGTATTTTCGGATCGAACCGACAACCTCTTGCATGCCATGCCGGGACGCTTTTACCCTTTAAAATTCTATAACCTTCGCAAAACACTTTAGATCAAGGTTTTTCGGAGGTTGTTATTTTTCTTTGTTTTACTCCGTAAGACATAAAAATATGAAAAACGTGACCACGATGTGACCAAAGCTCGGCTATTGAACAAAAGCATCCATTTGTTGTATAAGTTTATTTTATAATTTATTTTCCCAAAAGTTTTTTTCAAAAAAATTAATTATTTCTTCTTTATAATTGTATCTATCATTGAGCTTTTGTAGTAAGTCGAGATCATGGGTATGAGTTTTTCCAGTATCGAGTACTTCTCGATACAATTCAAAATAAGGAAGTTTATTACTAATAGCGTTTTTTATTTCATTTTCTACATCATAAGAAATTTTTTTAAATCTTACCTCAACAATCCCTCTCACATCGATTTCAAGAATCGCATACTGTGCACGAAGGTCAGAACCTAACTTGTCCCATTTGTAAAATGGCTGTCCAATAGTACCTGGGTTAATAATCAATTGATCATTGCTACTATAGCGTAACAATTGATGATGGGTATGTGCATAAATCGCAATATCGTAATCATGCTCAAATAACTGATCAAAATTTTCCTGATTATTAGTTGGCCATAAATCTCCACCATAATTTTTATTTTGTAGATTATGACTAATACTGATTGATAGATTATTTACTTGTTTTGTTGCGTGTAATGGTAAATTCTTAATTAGATTAATATAGATTTCATTCAAATTTTCACACTGATACTGAACTAACCGAGAAACATAGATATCAGTTGCATTATCAAAATCTATCCTTTTATTCAACACGTCAAGGAAACAGTCTTCCCAGTTTCCTTTTACATACATACCAACTTTAATAGTTTCTAATATTTCAAATAAATCATTTGCCCCAGGCCCAGGCATGATTAAATCTCCTAAAAACCAATAGTCAGTGACACCTTCTTTTAAAGAATCTTCAACAACTGCTTTTAATGCACTAACATTTCCATGGACATCTGCAAGTAAAGCAATTCTATGTTTCATTTATTTTATTTTGTCCTCCCTAAAAATTTACAGTTAATTAAAAATTAAAAATATAGTCCTTATTTTATCATTTGGTGGTATATTATGGAATCCATTAAGCTCGCAGCTTTTGTTGAAGAAGTTTCAATTTTATTGAACTTTATCCTAAAAACTTTTTAACAGTATAAAAAAACTAAATATTTAAAAACTAATAGAAAAAAACGGATGTGATGTGAATGAAAAAGCCAACAAATTTACTTTTATCAATGATCATAGCTATAATCCTAGCTCCAATTAACTCTTTAGCTGCAACATTGCAAAACCTACCTTCAAAGGAATCCTCGAAACAATGGGAAGTCATTGTTGGTAAAGCTGACAGCGATGACACGAAGCTTAACAAATCAACGAAGCCAGATTTATATAATGTTTATAGCCTTAACATCAAAAATATTGGTGACAAAGACATTAAAATGGTTAAAGTTGAGGCATATAGAAATGAACCTAACTCAACAACACAATACGAATTATTCACTGTTGATTATGAACATAATAGCTTGGAACAGCCTTTTCACCATCAAAACTTTCCTTTGTACACTAAGGCAACTCAGTTAAAAGTTATTGTTACTTGGACAAAGAAAAGTGATAAAAATGACTATCCACGAAAATATAGTGAACAATTTGTTTTTCAACAATAATGTCTATTTCTAGGAGGGTGTAATCCCTCCTTTATTTTTATTTAAATCTTGTTACAAATGCTACGATTAATAAGTTTTTTATTGAACTGATATAGATTTCAGGAATATTTGGTGGATATTTTAAATCAATACTCAAATCAAAACTGTATCAACATTTATTTTAATACCCAATTATTTAACAGTGCTAATTATCTTAACTTTGCAGAATGGTGTAAAAAAAGCATTTTCAATTATAGGGCTTTTTGTTATAATTAGTGTAAAATTACACCTAGGTATAAATACCGCCTTGTATATGTTAAGGGGGAATAAGAATTGAAAAAGGAGCATTTCTTTATATGGATGTTAATGATATTTGCAACTTTAATAGGCGTATATGGACAATCTTTAGCATATTTTGTGTATGAACATATCAATCTTAAAAGTCCGCCAGTATATTACTTAACCGTCTTTACGGTTACTAGTGTCTTTATATACTTAGTTATTCCTTTATTAGCATATTTGATGATTAGGGTAAAAAAAATTGATAAAAAATATTCTCATATATATATTTTGGGTTTTGGCATGTTAGGTATATGCGTATCTATGTGGTCAATATTTGTTTGTGTGATGTGGTGGGGCTAATTTTTTTGAAAAGAATAGTTTGAATGAACTAGTATGATTCTTAAAGAAGAGGTCGTATATTTTTCACCAAATGAAGGTTTGTTAAGAAATATAATTTTTTGGGGGGCTTTTGTTTAATACCCCCAAGTTATCAATAAGTCAAAAATATGCAAGTTCTTATTTATTTCTTGTATATTTTTGGCTTTTTTATATTCAAAAGATAAACTAACATGTATTTCCTTATTGAAAAAAAAGAAGCAGTATGCCCCATACCATCTTATTTGTACCTCAGTCAATTATTTTCCCGCACTTCCCCCAACTGCTTTCCAAGAATTATTTTCCTTTTAATATAAGCTATTATATCAAAAGCTCGAATGAATTTTGCGGCAAACTCCCCTTTGTTACTGTAACATGAACCCAATATCAACATAATTACGCTAAGTGCACAGTCAAAAAGAGAACCCTTTCGAGTCCTCTAATTTACAAACACTTTATTTTCTAACCTACATGTTGGATAAAGAGGAAGCCATTCCTCTTTATATAATAACTCTATCCTCAGTTGACTGAACATATATCTGGGTTGTAGTAACGTTGCTATGACCAAGAAGACGTGATACTGTGTAAAGATCAGTAGTCGCAAACATCGACTGGGCGTAATATCTTTTCATTGAATGGGACAAGAATCCTCACTTCGATACCAATAGCCGTTCCTGCCTTTTGAAGTACGTACAGCGGTACACCTTTACCACTAATCTTCATTACATCATCGAAAACATCTTCTTTACACCACTCTGCGAACTGGGTCATTGCGTTTCTTTTGTTATTGATTGTTGCTTTTGAAAAGCATTAATTCTGAATGTCCAACAAATATTCCTTAATGCAATCTTTCATAAAATGCCACTCCTCAGGCCATATTTATTATGTTCAAAGGGATTTCGGCATATTTACCTATGAATCTAAAAAATCCTATTATATCAACGTTTGTAGAAATGTATGAACCGGCCTCCTAAAAGGATGCCGGTCATGTTTAAAGTTCTAGCTCTCCCATTCGAAGGAGTTCTACAACTGCTTGTGAACGCCCCTTTACACCAAGCTTTTGCATGGCATTAGAAATATGGTTCCGAACTGTTTTCTCGCTGATAAAAAGTTCACTAGCGATCTCTTTGGTTGTTTTGTCTT
Organism: Bacillus sp. JJ1764; assembly: GCF_036962145.1. Taxonomy (NCBI): domain Bacteria; kingdom Bacillati; phylum Bacillota; class Bacilli; order Caryophanales; family Bacillaceae; genus Bacillus; species Bacillus sp. JJ1764. The sequence goes on from NZ_JBALNY010000152.1 coordinate 5,603, forward strand.
GTACTAACAGCTCGAATACTTCTCTTTCCCGTTTAGTGAGTAATGGCTTGTGAGTATAATCATTCTCCTTCAAGTACTGTAACCCTCCTTGCCTTCGCCAGTTATGAACCGGGGGTGGGTATATATTTAGTCACCATATCATATGTGAACATGTTGCAGGTAGTGACTGTAATTATTGAAAGGATCATGTTTTTATTTCATCATATAAAAAAACCCTCTTTTCATTATAGAAAAGAAGGTTTTTGTTGTTACAATCAATCATGGTCACTGCCGAAAAAGTTTCGGAATGACTGGAAGGTCGCATCACGATTAATGGCTGCAATGGAAGTGGTAAGTGGTATTCCTTTTGGACATGCTTGAACACAGTTTTGTGAATTACCACAGCCTTGAAGACCGCCGTCTTCCATAAAGGCATTTAAACGTTCTGCCTTATTCATAGAGCCAGTTGGATGGGCATTGAACAAACGAACTTGTCCAAAAACAAATGGTCCCATGAAGTTTGATTTGCTGTTGACATTAGGACATGCCTCTAAGCAAACTCCACAAGTCATACATTTCGATAATTCGTAAGCCCATTGGCGCTTATTTTCAGCCATTCTTGGTCCAGGTCCAAGATCATAGGTTCCATCAATTGGAATCCATGCTTTAACCTTTTTCAAAGAATCGAACATTCTGCTACGGTCAATCTGAAGGTCACGGATAACCGGGAACGTACTCATTGGCTGCAGGCGAATTGGCTGCTCCAATTGGTCAACTAGAGCGGAACAAGATTGACGCGGTTTGCCATTGATGACCATTGAGCAGGCGCCACATACTTCTTCCAGACAGTTCATATCCCAAGTAATCGGGGTTGTTTCTTTTCCGTCAACAGTTACTGGATTTTTACGGATTTCCATTAAAGCAGAAATCACGTTCATATTTGGACGATACGGAACCTCAAACGTCTCCTCATAAGGGGCAGCGTCTGGAGTATCCTGACGAGTAATAATAAATTTAATAGTTTTATTTTCAGCCATTTTTCCTACTCCCCTTCCTATTAGTGCTTTTTAGTGTAATCCCGCTTCCTTGGTTGAAGCAAAGATACGTCTATATCTTCATAATGGAAAGCTGGAGCAGTCTGCGCATCAACAAATTTAGCCATTGTTGTTTTCATGAATTCCTCATCATTACGTTCAGGGAATTCCGGTTTGTAATGAGCACCACGGCTTTCATTGCGGTTGTAAGCACCAAGCGTAATAACACGAGCCAATTGAAGCATGTTTTGTAATTGACGTGTGAACGCTGCCCCCTGGTTGCTCCATTTCGCTGTATCATTAATATTGATTTTCTTATAGCGTTCTAGTAATTCTTGAATCTTTGCATCCGTTTTTAAGAGACGATCATTGTAACGAACAACTGTTACATTATCAGTCATCCATTCACCAAGCTCTTTGTGAAGAACATATGCATTTTCAGTACCATCCAATGACATAATGCCATTCCATTTTTCTTCCTGCTCTTTAACATGGCGATCAAATACGGTTGAAGAAACTGCATCAGAGCTCTTTTCAAGGCCGCCAATATATCTAACAGCGTTTGGCCCTGCAACCATACCTCCATAAATGGCAGATAATAATGAGTTCGCTCCTAAACGATTTGCACCGTGCTGTGAATAATCACATTCACCAGCAGCAAACAGACCAGGAATATTTGTCATTTGATCATAATCAACCCATAAGCCGCCCATTGAATAGTGAACAGCAGGGAAAATCTTCATTGGAACTTTACGCGGATCATCGCCAACGAACTTTTCATAAATTTCGATGATACCGCCTAATTTAACATCTAACTCATGTGGATCTTTATGAGATAGATCTAAATAAACCATGTTTTCTCCATTGATTCCAAGCTTACTATCGACACAAACAGAGAAAATCTCACGTGTTGCAATATCACGTGGTACTAGGTTTCCGTAAGCTGGATATTTTTCCTCAAGGAAATACCAAGGTTTTCCGTCTTTGTATGTCCAAACACGACCGCCTTCACCACGTGCCGATTCACTCATGAGACGAAGCTTGTCATCTCCAGGGATAGCTGTAGGATGGATTTGAATCATTTCACCGTTCGCATAGTAAGCACCCTGTTGATAGACTATGGAAGCTGCCGAACCCGTGTTAATAACAGAGTTAGTAGATTTACCAAATATAATTCCTGGGCCTCCGGTTGCCATGATCACAGCATCAGCAACAAATGAACGAATTTCCATTGTTTTTAAATCCTGAGCTACGATTCCGCGGCAAGTTCCTTCATCATCAGTAACTACCCCCAGAAACTCCCAGCCTTCGTACTTCGTAACCAAGCCTGCCACTTCATGACGGCGAACCTGCTCGTCCAGCGCATATAATAATTGCTGTCCAGTTGTTGCCCCAGCAAATGCAGTACGATGGTGCTGTGTTCCACCAAAACGACGGAAGTCTAGCAATCCTTCAGGCGTACGGTTAAACATAACACCCATCCGGTCAAATAAATGGATAATTCCTGGAGCCGCTTCTGTCATTGCTTTTACAGGAGGCTGATTTGCCAAGAAGTCTCCGCCATAAATCGTATCATCAAAGTGGATCCACGGTGAATCCCCTTCACCTTTAGTATTTACTGCTCCATTAATACCGCCTTGGGCACAAACAGAGTGAGAGCGTTTAACTGGAACTAGAGAAAATAATTCCACCGGTGTTTCATGTTCCGCAACTTTCACAGTTGCCATCAAGCCAGCTAATCCGCCGCCGACTACGATCACCTTTCCCTTACTCATCGTGACTCACTCCTTCAATCCAAAATCCATATTTTTCCGTTTTCGTTTTAAATCTATTAAACAAAAGCAACTAATGTTTGAACTCCTACAAAAGAAAGCGCTAAGAAAATTATCATCGTGACATATGTAATAATTTTTTGAGAGCGCGGTGTTTGAGCAATGCCCCATGTAACCAAGAAAGACCATAAACCATTAGAAAAGTGGAAAATAGCTGAAATAATTCCGATTACATAAAAAGCAAACATGATTGGTGAAGATAAGATATCCTGCATCATTTGGAAATTAACTTCTGTTCCATAAATCGCATATGCCAAACGAGTTTCCCATACGTGCCATGCAATAAATATGAGAGTAATAACCCCTGTAATACGTTGGATTAAGAACATCCAGTTTCTAAAAGTTCCAAATCTGCTAACATTGTTTTTAGCCGTAAAAGCAATATAAAGGCCATAAATTGCGTGAAATAAAATTGGTAAAAAAATAACAAACGTTTCCAGGACATAACGGAATGGAAGATTCCCCATAAAATCTGCAGCTTTGTTAAATGATTCTGCTCCCCCAGTTGCAAAATGATTGACAGTTAAGTGCTGTAAAAGGAAAATCCCAATCGGAATGACCCCAAGCAGTGAATGCAATCTCCGATAAAAAAACTCGCGATTCGCCGCCATTGAATTACCCCCTTTTGTTTTTAAAAAAAGTTTGAATCTTACATTTTTCCCACTATCAGTGTGACAATTATGTGACATGTTCATTTTACTCCCAACGACAAATAGCGTCAAGGAAACGGATACATAAAAACTAGTTAAATATAAAATTTTTTAAATATATTGATATTATAAATGTATGATGATTTATAGCGCTATTAGTTATGTCGAAAAATGAAAGCGCTTTATTTCATTCGTTTAATTTCCATTATCTTACGGGTGATAATTCCACTATTTTGGTAATGATAATTATGACAATAAACAAGTGGTGTTATATTAAGATAACAAATCCTGCCCTATAACTTCTTCCGATTTCGGTAATGAAAATTCGTCGATTTTGTATATAATAGAATAATAGAAAGAGGGGAAACTTGTGAAAGAAAGCATAGTTACTGATCAAATTGGCAACACGGCGGAACCGAGGTCCATGTCTGTTTTTGGATATGAACTTATAAGGGAAGTGCTTCTACCTGAGATTTTTGGTAAAGATACTCCCGAAATATTGTATTGGGCCGGAAAACGCCTCGCCCGTAAATATCCATTGGAAAATATGGAAGAACTTATTGATTTTTTTGAAAAAGCTTCATGGGGCACTCTCATGATCAAAAATGAGTCAAAAAATGAAATGGAACTAGAACTGACCAGCCCGCTCCTTGTATCTCGGGTAAAATCAAAATCAGAACACTTCTATCAATTAGAAGCCGGCTTCTTGGCTCAACAGTTCGAACAACAAAAAGGAATGATCTCCGAAACATACGAACATCCTGTCAAAAAATCAAACAAAGTTCGCTTCACGGTTAAATGGGATTTGAAAGATCTGATTTAAATGACAACATAAAAAAACTCGGCGATTAGCGAGTTCTTTAGAAGTAATTGCATATATTCCTAATATGATGTTTAACTTTTCCATCAGCTAATGAATGGTGACAGGTACCTTGGTGCCTGTCACCATTTTCTTTTTTTAGAAATTACTGATCTCCTAATTCAAATGCAGAATGGAGCGCTTCAACTGCTTTATGCATGTATTTTTCTTCCACAACGGCAGAAACTTTAATTTCTGAGGTACTGACCATTTTCACCGGGATTCCTTGATTTGCAAGGACATCAAACATTTTGGCCGCAACACCTGGGTTGGAGATCATACCTGAGCCAACAATGGATACCTTTGCCAACTTGTTCTCTGCATCCAACTGCCCATATCCTAAACTTTCTTTATTGTTTTCAAGAACATTTAAGGTTTCTATCCAGTCATTCGTTTGGATAGAAAAGGAGAGGTTGGCAGCTCCTGTTTCTGTTGTACTTTGGATAATAATATCTACATTAATATGATTTTGGGCTAAGGTAGTAAAAATAGTTGAGAGACTGTTTAAAGAATTCGTCAAGCCTAAAACCGTTACTTTCGTAATGTCGGCCTCAAATGCCACTCCACGTACTACTAAATTTTGCTCCATTGTTGCTTCCTCCTCAATCACTGTACCTTCTTCTTTTTCCATACTAGAACGGACTTCTAACCGCACCTGATAATTCTTGGCAAACTCAACTGCCCGCGGATGCAATACACCAGCACCTAAATTTGCAAGCTCGAGCATCTCATCATAAGAAACCGAGAGCAATTTTCGAGCACTTTTTACATACCTCGGATCGGTAGTAAACACACCGGTAACATCCGTATAAATATCACATTTATCTGCTTTTAATGCAGCTGCAAGAGCGACAGCGGTTGTATCAGAGCCACCGCGTCCCAATGTCGTAATTTGTCCATCTTCTGTTACGCCTTGGAATCCCGCCACAATGACAACTTTTCCAGCATTTAATTGTTTGCTGATGGCCTCTGTATGGATTTTGGAAATTCTCGCATTTCCATGAATCGGTTCAGTGATGATTCCAGCCTGCCAGCCGGTAAAGGAAACAGCTGCAAGCCCTTTTTGGTTTAGGGCAATTGATAGTAAAGAAATCGTTACTTGTTCTCCTGTAGTGAGGAGCATATCCATTTCACGCTTATTTGGCTGAGAGGAGAGTTCCTTGGCCATATTTACAAGTTGGTCTGTCGTTTTTCCCATTGCCGAGACAACAACGACCACTTGGTTCCCTCTTTCAGTTTCTTCTTTAACACATTGTGCTACATTTAATATTCTTTCAATACTTCCAACAGAAGTACCGCCAAACTTT
>NZ_JBALNY010000153.1:0-19072 GCF_036962145.1 Bacillus sp. JJ1764
CCTCTATGCGCATAAATATTTATTTATGCGCATAGAGGACGATTTTTTTTTATTCAGAAAGGGGTAAAAAAACATGGAAACACAAACCAATGTGTTAAGGAAGGAAATTAGAGGTGATGTCCTCACTCCAATATCAATTCTTCAAAAGATAAGTGGCAAGAAAAAATTTTTATTGGAAAGTTCTCATAAATTTAATCATTCTGGCCGTTATTCATTCATTGGTGCTGATCCGGCGTTTGAAATTATTTCTATCGGGAAAGAAAATGTATTAATCAATCGCACTGGGGAAACGAGAAATCTTCATGGAAATCCATTGGAGATCTTAAAAGAACTTTTCCCGATAAAGGCAATGGAAGATTCGCAAATCCCATTTATTGGCGGAGCAATTGGTTATGTTGGATATGACATTGTCAGACAATTTGAGGTAATTGGCCAGGAATATTCGAATCAATTAAATATGCCGGATGTCCATTTATTGTTCTTTGAAGAGGTAATTGTATTTGATCATCATGAGGAAAAAGTTTATATTTTCGGTCTCCCATTGTTAGAAACAAGTACAGAAAAAACAGTAGAAGAGAGAATGTGTAAAAGAATCGAAGAACTTAAACAAGCAAATGTCTATGAAGAAGAACTCCCCTTTGCTTTATCAGGTTTTCATTCTGAAATGTCTAAAGAAACCTTTATCAAAAATGTTGAGATTGCGAAGGAACATATTCTAGCGGGCGATATTTTCCAAGTGGTGCTTTCTCGAAGAATGAAGTCTCAATATCAAGGTGCGCCTTTATCTCTTTATCGAAAGCATCGTGCTAATAATCCTACTCCATATATGTTTTATATCGATTTTGAAGATTACGTCGTCATTGGCTCGTCACCTGAAAGCTTAATTAAAACAAGGGGGAAAACAGTGATAGCTAATCCGATTGCCGGGACAAAAAGGAGAGGGACGAATCTAGCGGAAGACGAGGAAATCGAAAAGGAACTGTTACAGGATGAAAAAGAGTTGGCAGAACACAAAATGCTAGTGGATTTGGGAAGGAACGATCTCGGAAAAGTCTGTGAGTTTGGCTCGGTTCAGGTTGATAAATATATGGCAGTGGAGAAATACCGACATGTGATGCACCTCGTATCTGAAATTAGCGGAACACTACATCTTGATTATTCACCGCTTGATGCGCTTGCCGCGTGCTTGCCTGCCGGAACAGTATCCGGAGCACCGAAGGTCAGGGCAATGGAAATTATCAACACCCTTGAGCAATCAAAACGCGGCCTTTACGCAGGAGCCGTAGGATACTTATCCGTAAATGGAAATATCGATTTTGCCCTGGCGATTCGAACGATGATTTTAAAAGATAATACAGCCTATATTCAGGCCGGCGCCGGAATTGTTCACGATTCAAACCCTGAAAATGAGTATGAAGAAACCTTGAATAAATTAAAAACGTTTTTGGAGGGTGCAGGATGATACTTCTAGTTGATAATTTTGATTCGTTTACCTTTAACCTATATCAATATTTGGGGGAATTGGGTGAAGAGATCAAGGTAATTCGAAATAACCAAATCACTTTGGAAGAAATAAAAGCTTTAAACCCTAAAGCCATAATCCTATCTCCTGGACCGGGCAGGCCAGAAGAGGCCGGAATCTGTATTCCTCTAATCCAAACTTTTTATCAGGAAATTCCGATTTTAGGTATTTGTTTAGGTCATCAGGCAATCGGAGCAGCATTCGGATGTGAAATCAAGAGGGCTTCCCAAATCAAGCATGGAAAGACATCCTTTATCAAGCATAATGGTGGGACGATTTTTACCTATCAGACATCACCATTAGAAGTGATGCGTTATCATTCTTTAACGATTGAAAAAAGCAGTATGCCACATCAGCTTGAATGTATCGCTCAGGCGATGGATGATCAGGAAATTATGGCTATCAAACATTATAAATACCCAGTATACGGAATGCAGTTCCATCCAGAATCAATCGGAACGCCTGCAGGCAAACAAATTCTTAAAAACTTTTTATATGAAATTGAAAGGAACGATCGCCATGAAAGAATATCTGCTTCAATTAGCTGAACAAAAATCCTTTTCAGAATACCAAATGCAGGAAGCTGTGGACTTTTTACTGGGTGAGGAAGTTTCTGAATCGGAAATCGCTGCCTTTCTAATGGGATTGAAATCAAAGGGTGAAACCGTAGATGAAATAGTTGGAATCGTCAAAGCCATGAAGGCCAACACCTTGCCATTTAAAAAGAAATTCGTCAACGCGATTGATAATTGTGGTACGGGCGGTGATGGGTCCTCAAGCTTTAATGTAAGCACAACATCGGCATTTGTTCTTGCCGGAGCAGGTATTCCTGTTGCTAAGCACGGTAACCGGAGTGTCTCCAGTAAAACTGGGAGTGCGGATGTTTTGGAATATTTAGGTGTCAATTTGAATTTACCTGTTGAAAGCACGGAGGAACTTCTAGAAGAAGTAGGTTTGGCTTTCTTATTTGCTCCACATGTTCATCCCAAATTAAAAAAGGTCATGACGGTTCGCAGACAATTAAAAATCCCGACGATTTTTAACTTCATCGGCCCCTTAACTAATCCGATCGAATTGGAGTATCAATTACTGGGGGTTTACCGTAGGGACTTACTGAATGTCTTCGCTGAAGTACTTAAGCAATTAGGGCGCAAACGAGCGGTCGTGATCAATGGTGCAGGATTTATGGATGAAGCATCCCTCCAAGGTGAAAACCATTTTACGCTTTTAGAAGATGGACATATCTCCAATCATTTATTTACACCAGAAGAATTCGATCTCCCAGTTTACGATAACAGTTCGATAAAAGGTGGAGATTCAAAGGATAATGCAGAAATATTATTGGATGTGTTAAAGGGTAAGCGCGGTGCCTACCGGGATACCGTATTATTGAACGCTGGAATTGGCATTTATACGGCCGGAAAGGCAGGGACCATTGTAGCCGGTGTTGAATTAGCTCGTGAAGTGATTGATTCAGGTGCTGCCATTGAAAAATTAAATACACTAATTGAGAAATCCAGGGCGAAACAGAGAGAGGCGATATAAAATGGCAACTATTTTGGAGCGAATAATCAAGCAGAAGAAATTAGAGATTCAGAATCTTCAGGAAACTGGAATGCACTTTGATCATGATCGTCATCAAAAAAGGCCATTTATTGATAAATTACAATCAGCGAAAGAACTGACCATCATTGCAGAGTTTAAGCGGGCTTCCCCTTCAAAAGGAATCATCAATAACCAATCGATGCCTAGCATTCAGGCGATACAATATGAAAAATTCGGTGCTGGTGCCATTTCGGTTCTGACGGATCAAACCTTTTTTAAAGGGTCGTTTTCTGATTTAAAGGAGGTTCGGGAAGCTGTTCAACTCCCTGTACTATGTAAGGACTTTATCATTGATCCGATTCAAATTGATCAGGCAGACTCATTCGGGGCCGATATCATCCTGCTCATCGTTGCAGCGTTAGAAAAAGAACAGCTAAAAGAACTTTATCAGTATGCAGCAAATAGGGGACTAGACGTATTGGTAGAAGTTCACAATGAAGCTGAACTCGAAACAGCCATTAGTATCGGGGCTAAATTGATTGGGGTTAATAATCGTAATTTAAAAACTTTCCATGTTTCTCTTGAGGTAACAGAATCATTAGCAGCCAAAGTGAAAAATGCTGGTGCCTTCCTAATAAGTGAAAGTGGTATCCATCATCAGGAAGATGTTAAACGGGTCATTCATGCGGGTGCAAATGGCATTTTAGTTGGTGAGGCATTTATGAGAAGTCAGAATATGAAGCAGATGTTTTCAGACTTTCGATTACCATTAGGGCAAGGAGTAAAACGATGAAAGTAAAAATTTGCGGAATTATGGATGTAGAAACCGGTATCGCTGCTGCCCGCTTTGGGGCTGATGCCATTGGCTTTGTGTTTGCCGAAAGCAAGCGTAAAGTAACGGAACAGCAGGCAAGAGAAATTATTTCGCATTTACCGAAGCATGTTCTGAAAATTGGAGTTTTTGTTAACGAAACAAGTGAAGAAATTAACAGAATAGCAACTTTTACCGGGCTGACCCATATTCAACTACATGGGGATGAAACAGCTGAATTCTGTCAATCCCTCTCATTACCAGTCATCAAAGCGATTAGTTTTCAGGATAATGAAGCATTAGCCAAAAATAATCAATTTCCTGCTGAATTTGTGTTGCTTGATGGTCCAAAGGGGAAATATCGGGGCGGCAATGGAACGGCATTTGATTGGAATCAAGTAAATATTGACTTACTTCAAGATAAGAATATCATCTTAGCTGGTGGCTTGAACCCTGATAATGTTAAAGCAGCAATCAATATCATTCATCCCTATATGGTGGATGTGAGTTCAGGGGTAGAAACAGATGGGTGCAAAGATTTAAGCAAAGTAAAAACTTTTATCGAAAATGCAAAGGGAGCACTATTGGAGGGGAAATAATGAATACTTATACATTACCAAATGAAAAAGGCCATTTTGGCATTTACGGTGGAAGATTTGTTCCGGAGACACTGATGAAGGCAGTCACAGAATTAAGCAATGCATATGAAGAAGCAAAAATTGATCCGGAATTTCAAAAGGAATATCAATACTTATTAAAAAAATATGTCGGAAGAGAAACCCCGTTATATTTTGCTGAAAACTTAACTAAGCATGCCGGTGGCGCGAAAATTTACCTAAAAAGGGAGGATTTGAACCATACAGGTGCACATAAAATCAATAATGCAATTGGCCAGGCGCTTCTGGCAGTGCGAATGGGGAAGCGTAAAATTGTCGCTGAAACAGGAGCAGGGCAACATGGTGTTGCAACCGCTACTGTCTGTGCTCTATTAAACTTGGAATGTATCATTTTTATGGGAGAAGAAGATATTAAGCGCCAATCCTTGAATGTGTTCCGTATGGAATTGTTGGGAGCAAAAGTGGTTGGTGTCTCCTCTGGAAGTGCGACCTTAAAAGATGCGGTAAACGAAGCACTGAGATACTGGGTAGGAAATGTGGATGATACCCACTATCTTTTGGGCTCGGTCATGGGCCCGCACCCTTTTCCGATGATGGTAAGGGATTTTCAAAGTGTTATTGGATCGGAAACAAAAGCACAATTTTTAGAGGAAAATCACCATCTTCCGGAAGCGGTTGTTGCTTGTATCGGAGGTGGCAGCAATTCTATGGGGATGTTCTATCCATTTATTGAAGATAAAGAAGTAAGTTTATACGGAGTAGAGGCAGCAGGAAAGGGAATTGATACTCCTTTTCATGCCGCATCCTTAACAAAAGGAAAGCCAGGAGTATTACATGGGGCTCTCATGTATTTATTGCAGAATGAGGACGGCCAAATTCAAGAAGCACATTCGGTTTCCGCCGGCCTCGATTATCCTGGAGTAGGCCCAGAACATAGCTATTTGAAAGATATCGGCCGTGCATCCTATCAATCAATATCTGATCAAGAAGCACTTGAAGCTTTCCAGTTGTTATCCAAACAAGAAGGTATCATTCCTGCTCTGGAGAGCGCACATGCCGTTGCCTTTGCCGTAAAATTAGCACAGCAAATGAAACCAGAGGAAAATATTGTGGTTTGCTTATCCGGTAGAGGTGACAAAGATGTAGATGCTGTAAAGGCAAGATTGGAAGGAGGATATGGAAAATGAATCGAATTGAACGAGCTTTTCAAGTTTTAAATGAAACGAAAGGAAAGGCGTTTGTTCCTTATATCATGGCTGGTGATGGCGGATTAGAGAACCTGGTAAAGCGGCTTAGTATTTTAGAAGAATGCGGAGCAACAGCCATTGAAGTAGGTGTTCCTTTTTCCGACCCTGTTGCGGATGGTCCTACGATTCAATTGGCGGGCATTAGGGCACTAGAGCATGGAACTACCTTAAAAGGTATTATTGCAGCAATTAGCCAAGGGAGAGACAAAATCTCCATTCCCATTATTTTAATGACCTACTTAAATCCGGTTTATGCTTATGGAATCGAATCATTCATTGAAGATATCAAAAAAGCAGGAGTAGATGGATGTATAATACCTGACCTCCCAATGGAAGAAGAGGAACTTATAGCCCCGCATTTAGAAAAGGTAGGAATAGAATTGATCCGGCTGGCGACCCTTACAACACCAATTGAACGAATAAAACAATTGGCGAGCAATGGAAGAGGATTTTTATATACGGTGACAGTAAAAGGAATTACCGGAACAAGAAATGAATTTGATCATGAACTCTACTCATTTTTGAAAAGAGTAAAAGAAGTGAGTCCAATTCCTGTTTTGGCGGGCTTTGGCATATCCAATGCGGAGCAGGTAAAGGAATTGACGAAATACTGTGACGGGGTTGTTGTTGGAAGTAAAATCGTTGATTTATTTACAAGTAACCAACTCGATGAATTAGCCAGCTTTATGACTAGCTACAAACAAATAACCCATTTAGCTTAAAAAGAAAGGTCTGTTCAAAGGGAACAGACCTTTTATTCTTATATGAAAAATCGTAACAAATATGGTTCGTGAACGTGTCATTTGTTACAGCAAAAAACGCTGCTTATTCATTATAATGTTAATTAATGATGCTTGTTTATATAGGAATGAGAAGAATATGAGAGTCAATGAAATATCAGTAAAATTAGATCGCTTTGGTGGAGTTTCCTTTCATATACAAGTGAATTTTATTAAGAACAGATTTGTCTTTTTAGAATGGAGAAATAGAGAACATCCTAAGCCGTTTTCCAATCTGCAGTGGGTCAGGCCAGGTAGTATAGAGGAATTTAAAAAAGAAATTTCTTTGTTGAAAATTTGGGAATGGGAGCCAAACTATCGTAAAGAATCTGGAATAATCCTTGAAGGGGAATATTGGTCTGTTAAGTTAACAACAGATGGACAGGTATATATGTGTGAAGGAGGAGAGGATTTTCCAATGAACTGGGGAAGGTTTTGCCTGGCATTAGAACGATTAACTGGGATTACTTTTCGATGACTCTATCATTTTTAAATGGAAATGACATCAACTTGATAGCTGTGTGAAACTTCTTTATAATCATTATATATTGAATGCACGAATGAAAACTTCCATATTAGGAAGTTTTGTTTTGTTTTTTTAAGGAGCGTACTAAAATGAAAGAAATTTCTGTTGAAGAATTGTTTACCATTAAAAATCCAATGATCATTGATATACGCTCACCGATTGAGTTTAAGGATGGAGCAATTCCCGGGGCTATTAATATCCCGTTATTTACAGATGAAGAGCGTCAGGAAATTGGAACAATATATAAAAATGATGGACAGGCAGCGGCTAAATGGCGTGCTATGGAGTTAGTGTCCCCGAAAATTCCTGAATTGCTTCATACGATTAAATCCTATCAATTAAAAGGTGAGCTGGTTATTCATTGTTGGCGGGGCGGAATGCGCAGTAAAGCAGTCGTGACATTTTTAGAATTTGCAGGCATTTATGCCTGGAAGTTAATAGGTGGCTATAAAGCATATCGTCACTATATACTTGAAAATACTCCAAGCATGATTCCAAATCAATCGGTAGTCCTTCACGGCATGACAGGTGTCGGGAAAACCGAAGTATTAAAAATATTAACCAAAAAAGGCTTTCCTGTTTTGGATCTTGAGGACATGGCTGCCCACCGAGGCTCCATATTCGGGACAATCGGACTAGGTGAAGGCAATAATCAAAAAACCTTTGATTCTTTATTATTTAAAGGGTTACAGGACATTAATCCTTCTGATTACTTTCTTGTGGAAGCAGAAAGTAAGAGAATTGGTAAAGCGGTGCAGCCTGAGAAACTAATGGATGTAAAATTTAACGGGATTAATATTTATTTGCACACAACCATTGAACAAAGAGTAAAGCTTCTTGATTCAGAATATATCCTACCGTATCAAAATGAAGAGTGGTTTCACACAAAAATTTCTCAAGGCATAGAAAGGGTATTAAAACGAATTAAAAATACGGAGCTAAAAACAAGTCTTATTGAGTTCTTGAATGAGCGGAATTATCGCGAAATAATCCCAATTCTACTGGAACATTATTATGATCCCCGTTATGATCATGCCAGACAAGAATATGGAGGAACCTTTTATGATATTTACGCAGAGAATCCTGAAGATGCTGCTGAAAAAATAGCAATAAAACTTGAAGAATTATCATTCCATCCAATCATGACACTAAAAAATGTTTAGGCTCACGTATCTGCGTGGGCTTTTTGATATTTTTAAGCAAATTCTCATTTATTTTTCATTTCGATTTCCTTCAAACAGGATAATATTTTATTTAGAAAGGTCAATTAGTTACAATAATGGTATAAATTCTAATCGGACGTGATAACTATGACAAGATTATTAATAATAGAGGATGAAAAAAACCTAGCAAGATTCATGGAATTGGAACTGAATCATGAAGGCTATGAAACCAAAATAGCCACTGATGGGCGGAGTGGATTACAGTTGGCAGAAGCAGAAAACTGGGATGCCATCCTTCTTGATTTAATGCTGCCTGAATTGAATGGGTTGGAAGTATGTCGAAGAATCAGACAAAGTAATAAGACTGTGCCAATCATGATGATTACGGCACGGGATAGTGTACTTGACCGTGTTTCCGGTCTTGACAGTGGGGCAGATGATTATATTGTTAAGCCCTTCGCCATAGAAGAATTACTGGCGCGCTTAAGGTCACTGCTTCGGAGGATAGAAGCCATCACATCTCATGAGGTAACGACAATTACTTTTAAGGACCTTACAGTAGAATTGGAATCCTGTGTGGTCAAAAAAGGGGAGGATATCATTACTCTCACCAAACGGGAATATGATCTGCTTGTTATTTTTATAAGCAATATTAATATAGTGTTATCGCGGGAAGTCTTACTGAATAAAGTTTGGGGTTATCATACCGGAATTGAAACAAATGTTGTCGATGTTTATGTTAGATATTTAAGAAATAAAATTGATAACAAAGAAGAAGATGGAAGCTATATACAAACTGTCCGCGGAATTGGATATGTAATGAGATGAAACAAAATTCAGCAAATTTCATAAAAAAACTCCCTTGGAAAATCAAATTAATGTTAAGTGGGGCAATCGCTATTTTTTTGGCCTTTTTATTGTTCAGTTTGATGGAATATCATATGGTCTCAAAATGGATGATGAATCGGGAGGAAAGCAATGTAAAAAAAACGCTTACCGATATTGCAACTTTTTATAAGCAAAATGAGGATACTTTAACTGAAAAAGATATTAAAAGCAGCGGCCTCTTTTTAAAGAAAATGAATACCAAGGATCAAATGATCAGGGTATATGATCAAAGAGGAGCTATCATTATTTCTGATAAGAATGTTAGTTTTTCAGTATTAGAACCCAATCCTGGATTTAGCCAACGAGTAGAGAGAGTATATTTTGAAGATAAAGATTTACTTGTTGCAAGATACTCATTAAATGTAAAGTACTTTACCGGGACCATTGAAGTCATTCGTCAATTAAAAAGTTATCATGAAATGATGAAGAACTTAGCTTGGGGAATGACGGTTTTTGGAATGGCGGCTATTCTTTTAAGTGCATTAAGTGGATATGTATTAGCAAGTCAACTTTTAAGACCTGTAAGAGCTCTGGCTAATACTATGAAGCGTATTAAAGAAAATGGATTTCATGAGAGGATGGAAGCTTCCTCTCAAAAGGACGAATTATCTGATTTGATCAATGTTTTTAATGAAATGATGGATAATCTAGAAAAGTCCTTCACGCAGCAGAAACAATTTGTTGAGGACGCCTCCCATGAGTTAAGAACACCGGTCTCAATCCTTGAAGGACACGTTTCTCTACTAAACCGTTGGGGTAAAAAGGATCCTACCATTTTAGAAGAGTCTTTAGGTGCCTCACTCCAGGAAATCAATCGCCTAAAAAAAATAATCAATGATTTGCTAACACTTACAAGGGTAGAGAATCAATGGGTCACTACAGTAACTAAAGCAGATGTATATGAAATTCTAATTCGTTTAGTTAAAAATTTGGAACTGCTTCATCCTGACTATGTTCTAGTATTGGATTTAGACAAACAGATTCCTCATGCAGCAATTTCTGAACAGCACTTGGAACAAATCTTAATCATTTTAATTGATAATGCTATAAAATATTCACCCGAAAATAAAACGATTGAAATTACAGTGAAACAAATGGAAAATCATATTTGTATTACAGTGAGTGACCATGGAATTGGAATTCCGAGTGAGCAAATTTCCAATGTATTTAACAGGTTTTATCGGGTAGATAAAGCAAGGTCACGCGAAAGTGGAGGTACTGGACTGGGTCTTTCTATCGCAAAACAAATCATCGATAAATATCATGGATCAATTGTAATTGAGAGTAAAGAAGGGGTAGGAACAAAAGTTACGTTGATCATTCGCACCTAATAATGATGTTAAATGGACCGGAATGGTCCATTTTTTTATACTTTAATTTTTTGATGGTTCATTACACACACTATATTGGATCGATTACATAGTAATATATTGATTTATGCTAAATATGCTGCTTGAAAAAAGATACATATATAGTGGGGGGAACATGGAAAATGAGGATGAAACCTGAAGAAAACCAATATTTAAGTCAATTTTTTGGTCCTAATTTAGGTTATGTTATTGAACAGTTTGAGAAATTCCTAAGAAATCCACAAGATATAGAAGCTGATTTAAGGCAATTATTTGAAACAATCGATGAAGCTGATTTCCGTAATGTAACTGATGGAACTCTTCAAGTGACAGAACATTCTCCTTTGCAAGTGTCAAATGATAAAATGTTTGCCGCAATTAAGTTAGCGGAACATATTCGTCATTACGGACATCTCGTTGCTGATATAAATCCACTAAAGAGCAGTAGAATAGATGTTAATCAATTAAACCCCGGAAGATTTAATCTTTCCGAAACTGATTTAAAAATGCTGCCTGCTGACATCATGATTAAAGATGGTTCTGCCTACTTTCCTTCTGCTCTTGAAGCCTATCAACATTTATTAGATGTTTACACAAAAACAATTGCCTATGAATTTCATCATGTGCATAATGAGACAGAAAAAAATTGGCTGATAGACCGTATCGAAAATATCCAGCATAATTCAACCATAACGGCCGAAAAAAGGATTAGTATTTTAAAAAGGTTAACAGAAGTAGAAGAATTTGAAAAATTTCTTCATAAAACGTTTGTGGGCCAGAAACGATTTTCAATTGAGGGACTGGATGCAATGGTTCCGCTAATTGATGAAATTATGATTGAGGCGATTAAACATGGAGCTGAGTTTATCAATATTGGTATGGCTCACCGAGGCAGATTAAATGTTTTGGCACATGTGCTGAGAAAACCATATGAAATGATCTTTGCAGAATTTCAACATGCACCGAACAAAGAACTTGTACCATCTGAAGGTTCAATAGGAATCAATTTTGGTTGGACTGGTGATGTAAAGTATCATTTAGGTTTAAATCGCCAGCTTTCAGACAATATTCAAAAAGCAAAAATTACACTTGCCAATAATCCAAGCCATTTGGAATACGTTGGTGCAGTAGTTGAAGGGTTTACACGTGCTGCCCAGGATAACAGAGAAAACCCCGGTTACCCTAATGAGTCTAATAAGGCTGCTCTAGCGATCCTTATTCACGGTGATGCTGCTTTCCCAGGGGAAGGCATTGTTGCTGAAACGTTAAATTTAAGCCGTTTGAAAGGCTATCGAACAGGAGGAACCATTCATATCATATCAAATAATATGATTGGGTTTACCACTGAATCAGGCGATTCCCGTTCTACACGTTATGCCAGTGATTTGGCTAAGGGTTATGAGATTCCAATCCTGCATGTTAATGCTGACGACCCTGAGGCATGTTTGTCAGCAGCCGTATTAGCAGCTGAATATCGTTCGGTGTTTAAAAAGGATGTATTAATCGATTTAATTGGATACCGACGATTTGGACATAATGAAATGGATGAACCAATGACTACCAGCCCACTCATGTATACAAAAGTAAGCAAACATCCCACTGTTAGGAGAATTTACAGTGAGTACTTAATCAATTTAGGCATCATAAAAGAAGATACTATTAACCAAATTGAAACGAGTATTCTCGAAAGGTTAAAAATAGCCTATCAAAAGGTGTCATCAATTAAGACTGATGACAAGAGGGAAATACCAGAGCCGCCAGTCTATATTCGGGATAAAGAAAATATTGTGACAGGCGTTCCTTTAACCAGATTAAAGAAAATGAACGAAGAGCTATTAAAATGGCCAGATAATTTTAAGGTATTTCATAAATTGGAGAAGATCTTATTAAGACGAAAAGATGCATTTCGTGATAATGGCAATGTGGATTGGGCGCTGGCAGAAACCTTGGCGTTCGCTGCCATTTTGGCGGATGGAACTCCGATTCGTGTAACGGGTCAGGACTCTGAGCGCGGAACCTTTGCCCAAAGAAATTTGGTATTACATGATTATCAGACAGGCGAGAGATTTATTCCACTGCACCATCTTCCTGATGCTGCTGCGTCCTTTGCAGTTTATAACAGCCCGTTAACGGAAGCGGCTGTAGTCGGGTTTGAATATGGCTATAATGTATTTTCGCCAGATACTTTGGTGATCTGGGAGGCGCAATATGGCGATTTTGCCAATGCGGCCCAAGTGATATTTGATCAGTTTATTGCTGCGGGCAGGGCAAAATGGGGACAAAAATCCGGAATGGTCCTGCTACTTCCGCATGGATATGAGGGCCAGGGACCAGAGCATTCTAGTGCAAGACTTGAACGTTTTCTCCAATCTGCTGCGGAAAAGAACTGGACGGTTGTTAATTTGACAAGCGCTGCACAATATTTTCATATATTGAGGCGACAGGCGGCACTTTTGACGAAAGATGAGATTAGGCCACTTGTTGTGATGTCACCCAAAAGTCTGTTAAGAAATCCGCTTGTTGCTTCACAGGGGAATGAGTTAAGTGAAGGAGAATTCAAACCTATTATCGAGCACTATCCGTCTAATGATCTAAATGACCATGTGGAGAGAATGGTGTTTTGTACAGGAAAAATGGCCATTGATGCTGCAGAATTTCTAAAAGATCAGGTTCGCATGAGTTGGCTACAACTACTTCGAATAGAAGAAATATATCCGTTCCCTACAAATGAACTTAAAACAATTTTAGCGAAATATCCAAATGCAAAAGAATTCATTTGGCTTCAAGAGGAACCTAAAAATATGGGGGCATGGACATTTGTTGAGCCTCGTATTAATGAACTGACACCAAACGATATAAGAGTGAGATTTATTGGTCGCCGCCGCCGTTCAAGTCCTGCTGAGGGTGAATCTCATATTCATAAACTGATTCAATCAAAAATAATCACTGACGCACTGACGAAAGTGTAATAAGGGGGTATTCCTGATGTTCGAAATCAAGGTTCCCGAGTTAGCAGAATCCATTACAGAGGGTACAATTGCAAAATGGCTGAAAAATATTGGAGATTATGTAGAAAAAGGAGAATATCTGGTTGAGCTGGAAACTGATAAAGTAAATATTGAAATGATCTCAGATTTTTCTGGCACCTTATCCGAACAGAAGTTTACTGAGGGAGATACCGTTAGAGTAGGGGAAACGATTGCAATCTTAAGTGAAAACGAGGCAATTACAAGAGCCGAAACACAATCGAAATTTCAAATAGAGGAGCCAGCGATCGAATCCCAGCAAAAGATTAATGCTGCCATTTCACCAAATAAAGAGCAGGAAAATGCAGATTCCCCACGGCCAGTTGCTTCTCCAGCTGCACGGAGGTTAGCAAGAGAGAAAGGGATTAAATTGGAGGATATCCAGAGTACAGATCCGCTTGGAAGAATCAGAAGACAGGATGTTTCCTCTTTTGTACACGAACAGAAACCAATCTCAATTCAAACTTCCGAAAAGGATAGCCAGTCAGAAACGAAGTTGTTCGAAGAGGCAAAGCCAATTATTTATGAGAGAATGTCAAGAAGAAGACAAACCATTGCTAAACGCCTTGTAGAAGTTCAACAAACTGCTGCGATGTTGACAACTTTTAATGAAATAGATATGACCGCTATCATGAATATCAGAAAGCGAAGAAAAGATCAGTTTTTTGAGGAACATAATGTAAGACTTGGGTTTATGTCTTTTTTTACAAAAGCGGTAGTGGCATCTCTAAAAAAATATCCATATTTAAATGCGGAGATTCAAGGGGATCAGCTCTTGGTTAAAAAGTTTTATGATATTGGAATAGCAGTTGCTGCAGAAGAAGGCCTTGTTGTACCTGTAGTTAGAGAAGCGGACAAAAAATCTTTTGCTGAGATAGAAGGAGAAATTATTGGGCTAGCCGACAAAGCAAAAGCGAACAAATTAGGATTAAAGGATCTTCAAGGAGGAACGTTTACCATTACAAATGGGGGAGTTTTCGGTTCTCTGCTGTCTACACCCATTTTAAACGGGCCGCAAGTTGGTATATTAGGGATGCATAAAATTCAACTCCGTCCAGTTGCCATTGATAAAGAGAAGATGGAAAATCGGCCAATGATGTATGTTGCGTTATCGTATGATCATCGAATTGTCGATGGGAAAGAAGCAGTGAGTTTCCTCAGTATGGTGAAAGAATTGCTAGAGGATCCGGAAAAATTATTGCTTAATGGATAATTAAATAGGAAAACCGCTGAAGCACCCTTATGTTCAGCGGTTTCTTAGGTTATTCATCTAGCGGACAATGATTGGTTTTAATCCCCTGCGTTCAATTTCATCCTTTAAAATTTTGATCCATTCCTTTTCCTTGCCAGACTTTAATGCATCCCGATACGATACGATTAACTGCTCGTTACTCATAATTTTCAACTTTAGAATGCCCTCCTTGGAAAACGGATTGAATATTCAGTTTTTACTATTGTAATAGGTAGCGCTTACTTTGAGAACCATAAATTATGAATATCCATAATTTTGTCACTATTTATTGGAGTATAGAAAAACCTTTTTTCTGCAGTTGCACCATGTTGATGGTTTTGATTATACTAGAGGTTGGACAATATTGAAGAGGACGGTGAGCACCATGATTCATTTAAATTGGCGGGAACGAGACACCATTAAACAGGTGAAATGCGTACATACCAATGCTGAAAAGTACATTGTAAACAATATGTTAACTGCCGGAAAAGTATATGATGTGAAAAATGAAACCGAGGAATTTTATTACCTCATCGATAATTCTGGAAAAGTAGGCGGGTTTTATAAAGACTACTTTCAAGATGTGTAAAAATAGCCTGGCGTAAATCGCCAGGCATTTTTGATTTATTTTGATTCAGGAAAAACTCTTTGCATCGTTTTCGTAAATTCATTTATGAATTCTGAGGAAGGTTTTCCTTTTCCATTTCGAATCTTATTGGCATATGTATCGAGACGGTCATAAAAGTCCGGATTTGCTGAGATATAGATGTGATCAATATCTTTATCAACACTTTTTACTGTTTTTGAGATTTGCTTTCTTACCTGATTGGAAAGTTGATTGTTGGTGTTACGGTCCATTTTGGCAGCAACATACGCTTTTTCATCAGACACAATCACATTTGCCCGTTCAACTCCTGGAAGGTTTGCGATTTTTTTAGCAGCATGATCCGCAACTCTCATACGTGATTGGATAGTGTGATGGGGATTATTGACGAGTTCGTTGTTTATATGATTGGCATTTCGATCAAGTTTTTTATCACTTACATCCACGCTGCTAATAGCGGGACCTCCATGATTGGGTATATTATATTTTACCCTTGTAAGTTCTGTTTTGTCCCCGTTCCTGCTAGCGGCATTATCATTATTATTGTTACATGCTGTAAGGCTAATAGTGAAAAAAAGAGCAGTGATAATGATTAGACGAAATTTCATGATGTCCTATTCTCCTTTTTTATGGTTTACTCGATTAGGTTTCCAAATTATAATGAGATCTATCCTTCTGGATAGATTTGAGTCAATTGGAGTGTTTTTCTGGTGATTTATCTTTATGTTGGTCTTGGCGGTATATTGGGGAGTTTGACTAGGTATCTATTATCCATGTTTGGTACCTACCTGTGGGGCAGGAACTTCCCAATTGGCACCATGATCATTAATTTGACTGGGGCATTTATATTAGGTTTCTTAACCAATAAGCTGGCAAAAACAAAAGAGCGAAATCCGCAGCTTTTTACTGCGTTAACAACAGGCGTAATTGGATCGTATACGACTTTTTCGACCTTTTGTGTGGAAACGATCCGTTTGTTAGAGGTTAATCAATATCTTTATGCTCTCCTTTATTTTATTCTCAGTGCGATCGGCGGGCTCTACTTTGTCCATTTAGGCTTAAAAGTAGGGGTAATAGGTAGGAAAAAGGAGGGGAATGTCTCATGAATAATATCATGATGGTGGCAATCGGGGGATTTTTAGGAGCTATTGCCCGTTTTACCCTGAGTAAGACCGTTCAAGTTCTGTTGAAATCCCGTTTTCCAATAGGGACATTATCGGTAAATGTAGTCGGGGCATTTCTGTTAGGCGTATTAGTTGGGACGGATGTTAAGGGCCAATGGTATTCTCTTTTTGGAGTAGGTTTTATGGGGGCTTTTACCACATTCTCCACACTGAAACTTGAATTAGTACAGCTGAGAAGAGATGGGGAATTTCAACTGTTTAATCGATATTTATTATGTAGTTATGGATTTGGCCTGCTCATTAGCTTTTGTGGAATACTGGTCGGAAAAAGCATTTAAAAAAGAAGCACCACAACAAAAGCAAAAGTCCAATTCAATTTTGAATTGGACTAATTAATATAATAATTTAGTTTTTCTACCTAAGAACTGAACTTTTTAGGCATCGATTTTTTTACTTTTGATTAACTGGTGTAACGGAAGGCTTTTTTGCATACAGCTTTTGGCTGATCATAGTTTGAGCTGTTAAGAATATTCCCCCGACTACCCAATATAGCGGTAGAGCAGAGGGAGCACTGAATGAAAACATAACAATCATAAGTGGAGACATTAACCCCATGTATTTCATTTGTTCCTGCTGCTGTTTTGGCATGGTTGTCTGTGAAACTTTAAATTGAAAATAGTAAATCAGCCCGGCAAGAATCGTTAAGACGATATCTGGCTTTCCTAAGCTGAACCATAAAAATTTATGCTGGGCAATTTCGTGTGAACTACGAATCGCATAATAAAATGCAGTTAAGATCGGCATTTGGATCAGAAGTGGCAGACATCCCATGTTCAATGGGTTTACCCCGTGCTTTTGATAAAGCCCCATCATTTCTGCTTGTAGCTCCTGCTTTTTCTTAGGATCCTTTTCCGCCTTCATTTTCTTTTGGATGGTATCCATATCAGGCTTTAATGCATCCATTTTTTCCTTCATATTCATTTGGTTTTTATACTGTCTTAGCATCAGCGGCATAAGGGCAAGTCTTATAATGAGGGTGACAATTATAATCGCTAAACCGTAATTACCATTGAATAGATCCGCCACGGTTTTAATAATGGTAGAGAACGTATTAACAAAATAATGGTGGAAAAACCCATCATTTTTTCCGCTTTGCGCTTGTGTTGAACAAGCTGATAAAATAAAAGTGGTCATAGATAAAAGTGCAATTAATAGTAAAGTAGAATATTTCTTTTTCATATTTCCTCCTAAAATGTAGTTAATAGTATGAAGTAAACAGGAAGGAAATAGGGTCTTCAGAATCATCCTGTGAACATGCCTTTTTACGTATATATTTGACAACGCGAATAATAATCAGGTTATTAGCAAACCTGCTATTCTCTTTATGGAAAAATTGCGGGTGAATGATTTTGGTATCAGCGGAATTGGATATGGATCCAATAAATGAATATTCAACGCCACGAACCCATAATATTTTCAGAACAATCCCCAAATATATACTTAAATAGAGTGCGTTTAAGGTATTGATATCTGAATGATCAACGATTAATTGAAACAAATATTTCACCTCGCAAAAAAGAGCCAATGATAAGAGTATAATGGAGAATTGGCAAATAATCAATTAAACTATATGAAAACCCAAAGTTTTGCTATATAGCAGTTTTTACACTGAAGACAGAAGTAGCTACTTCTGTTTTTTTGTGCTGTTTCACTAATTAACACGTTAAAAACGTTGATAATCTCACATTTTTCTTATATAACAGTTTTGTTATTTTGTTATTTTTTTATAGTACAGTTTTACACCTTGTTCATAATTCGTTCAAAAATAACTTAATTTATCTTTATAAAACACGCATTTCACAAATTATTAACATTTGCACGTTGTTTCACATACTTTAGCTGTTATACTTTAATTGTGAAAGGAACATTAATCTGTTATATATTTTGGTCAATAAATTAAGAGGTGATAAATCATGGAACAATGGAAAGGTTTTACAGAAGGTACATGGGCAAAAGAAGTGAATGTTCGTGACTTTATTCAAAAGAACTACGCTGAATTTAAAGGTGACGACACTTTCTTAGCAGGTGCAACAGAAGCAACTGATAAACTTTGGGCTCAAGTAATGGAGTTAACCAGAGAAGAAAGAGAAAAAGGTGGGGTACTTGATATGGATACCGAAACGGTTTCCACTATTACTTCCCACGGTCCTGGATATCTTAATGAAGATCTTGAAAAAGTAGTTGGTGTTCAAACTGATAAGCCATTTAATCGTTCCATGCAGCCATTTGGCGGAATTCGCATGGCGAAGTCAGCTTGTGAAGCTTATGGTTATCAATTAAATCCTGAAATTGAGAAAATTTTTACAGATTTTCGTAAAACTCATAACCAAGGTGTTTTTGATGCTTACACTCCTGAAATGCTTCGTGCCCGTAAAGCTGGTATTATTACTGGTTTACCTGATGCTTATGGCCGTGGACGTATTATCGGTGACTATCGCCGCGTAGCATTATACGGTGTTGATTTCTTAATGAAGTCAAAACAAAAAGATTTCAACAACACAAGCACTGTTATGACGGAAGATAATATCCGCCTACGTGAAGAGCTTTCTGAGCAATATCGTGCACTTAAAGAATTAAAAG